>ANAW01000019.1:0-9657 GCA_000340945.1 Nocardiopsis synnemataformans DSM 44143
AGGTCGACTGGTCCCTGGCCTTCGCCCGCAACCGCCAGGAGTGGCTGGACCGCAGCAAGCCCGGCCACGGGACCGTGGTGGACGGCACCTGGCCCTGACGGCCATGCCGGTCCTTCCGGTGTGTGCGGCCCGGCGCGGAACGGGTAGGTCTCGACCCAACGCGATTCTGGGGGACGACATGGTCTACTTCATCCTGGTACTTCTGGCGGTATGGCTCATCCTCGCCATCCTGGGCATGGTCATCAAGGGCCTGCTCTGGCTCGCCGTGATCGGCGCCGTCCTGTTCGTGGCCACCGCCGTGTGGGGCTGGTTCCAGAACCGGCAGCGCGCCTGAGAGCCGCGCGGGGGCCCGGGCCGCGCGCCGGGCGACCGTTCGGCTCGGCTCGGAGAACAGCTCAGGCCCGCCCGGTGACCACGGAGGGGCTTGACGTCATGGACGACCTGTCCGCCGGGTAGGGCACCGGCCGTCCGGTGGGCCGCCAACGCGAAAACGCCGCCCCCGAGGGGGCGGCGTTTCTGCTGGAGCCGCCTGTCGGAATCGAACCGACGACCTATTCATTACGAGTGAATCGCTCTGCCGACTGAGCTAAGGCGGCGCGCCGCCGCGTGTTCCACGCGGCGATGCGGTCACCATTCTAGCCCCTCGTCGGAGTGCCGGGGACACCCGGTCATGCTCACCCGGCCGTCCCCGTCAGGCGCAGGCCATGCCGTCCTCGGGCACGGTGAGGTCGACCAGGTAGGCGTCCACCATCTCGTCGATGCACTGGTCGCCCATCCGGTAGCCGGTGTGGCCGTCGCCGTCGCGGGTCACCAGGAAGCCCGAGTCGAGCTGTTCGGCGAGCGCCTCGGACCACGCGTACGGGGTGGCCGAGTCCCGGGTGGTGCCCAGCACCATGACGGGGGCGGCGCCCTCCCCGTCCAGCCCGGTGTGCGGGTCGACCGCCTCCTCCGGCCAGTACGCGCAGGGCAGGGCGCCCCACGCCAGGCTGGGGCCGAAGATCGGCGACTCCTCACCGGCCTGGGCCGCGGCCTCGGCGTAGGCCTCCACGTCGCGCGGGCTGGGCGAGTCGGAGCAGTTCACCGCGATGAGCGCGGCCGTGGAGTTGACGTAGGCGCCCGTGTCGCCGCGGCTGTAGAGGTCGTCGGCGAGCTGGAGCAGGAGGGTGCCGTCGCCCTCCATACCGGCGGTGAGGGCCTCGCGCACGCGCGGCCACCAGTCCTCGGTGTAGAGCGCGGCGAGCACTCCCAGCTCGGCGCGGGCCCGGTTGACCTCGCGGTCGTCCATGCTGTTGGACAACGGGTTCTCCGCGGTGTCCGCCAGGAAGGCGGTCAGCGCGCCGATGCCGTCGTCCACACTGTCGCCGGGGCCGCCGAGGGGGCAGTCCGACCGGCCCAGGCAGTCCTCCACGAAGGCCCGCAGCGCGGTCTCGAACCCGGTCGCCTGCTGCACGCTGAGGTCGAGCTGTCCCTGGCTGGGGTCCACGGCGCCGTCGAGCACCAGGGCGCGGACCCGGTCGGGGAACTGCTCGGCGTAGTGGGCGCCGATGCTGGTGCCGTAGGAGGCGCCCAGGTAGGTGAGCTTCTCGTCGCCGAGCAGAGCGCGCAGCAGGTCCATGTCGCGGGCGACGTCGGCGGTGCCCATGTGCAGCATCAGCTCGGGGTGGTTGGCCTGGCAGGCCTCGACGAAGCCGCGGCTGTCCTCCTCCAGCTCGGCCAGCTCGGCCCCGGAGACCTCGGACATGTCGCCGTCGCCCTCGACGCTGTCCACCCCGCCGAGGAACTCGTCGACGCCCTCGGCGTCCAGGCAGGTCAGCGGTGAGCTGCGGCCGACGCCGCGCGGGTCGAACCCGACCACGTCGAACCTCTCGCGCACCGCGTCGCTGACCGTGGAGGGGGCGTAGTCCACGAAGTCGTACCCGGAGCCGCCGGGCCCGCCGGGGTTGACGAGCAGGGAGCCGAGGACGTCACCGCCCTCGGAGGGGAAGCGCCTGACCGCGATCTCGATGCGCTCGCCGTCCGGGTCCTCGTAGTCGAGGGGCACCTCGTAGGTGGCGCACTCGGTGCCGGGCGCTCCGCTCTCGCACTCGTCCCAGGCCAGCTCCTGGTCGGCGAAGGCCGCCAGGTCCTCCGAGAGCCCGGGCACAGCGCTCCCCTCCCTCTGCTGGTCGCCCTGCCCCGTGCACGCCGTCGCCAGCAGCACGGACCCGGCGAGCACAGCCGCCCACGGTCCCCGAACCCTCGTCGCCAACGGTGTCCCGCCCTCTCGTCCCGTCCGACCGCGACCGACGTGTCGTCGGCGCCGCCCCATTCTCCACGACCGGTGCGGTCCGCACCGGTCCAACGCGCGTTCTCCGTGCCCGGCCGGGCGCGGTGTCCCGTTTTCTCCGCTGCGGCGCGGGGATCCGCCGCCCGGGCCCGGCACCGCCGCACCGTTCCGCGTCGGGACCCCGCGCGAGGCCGCCGTGCGGTGGGGTCCCGCGGTCCGTGAACCGCGGGGAGCCTCCCTACCCCGCCAGGAGGGCGGAGGTCATGGCCTCCATGGCGATCTGGGGGTGCACGTTCGCGGCGATGCGCTCACGGCACTCCATGATGGCGTCGATCCTGCGCAGCGTGGACTCCGGGGTGCTGGAGCGGGCGACGCGCTCCAGGTCGCCGGAGCGCTCGGCCGTGGACAGCTCCACCCTCGCGCCCAGCTGGAGGGTGAGCGCGTCCCGGTAGAACGCGACCAGGTCGAGCAGGGCGCGGTCGTAGGAGTCGCGCTTGATCCGGGTGGCGCGGCGCTTCTGCCGCTCCTCCAGGTCCTTCATCGCGCCCGCGGAGCCGCGCATCGCCTTGGCCACGCCCTTGCCCGTGGAGCCCTCCCCGAACGCGGCCCGCAGCTCGTCCCTCTCCTTCTCGTCGAGCGCCGTGGTGAGGGCCTTGGACTCCTCCTCGGCGATCTCGTAGAGCCGGGCGGCGGAGGTGACGCACGCGCCGAGCCCGTCGAGCCGGGCCGGGATGGACAGCACCTCCTCCCGGCGTCTGCGCGCCTCGGGGTCGGTGGCCAGCTGCCGGGCCCGGTCGATCCGCCCGGAGGCGGCGGCCGCGGCGGCGCGGGCGGTCTCGGCGTCGATCCCGTCGCGCTGGACGAGGGCGTCCACCAGCTCCCGGGTGCCGGGCGTGGCCAGGGTGACCATGCGGCAGCGGGAGCGGATGGTGACGAGGAGGTCGTCGGGGGTGGGGGTGCACAGCAGCCACACGGTGCGCGGCGAGGGCTCCTCCACCGCCTTGAGCAGGGCGTTGGAGGCGGCCTCGGTGGCGCGGTCGGCGTCCTCGAACAGCACGATCCGGAACCGCCCGCCGGAGGGCTTGGAGCCCGCGCGCAGCACGAGGTCGCGGGTGGCGGCCACGCCGAAGCTCAGCCCGCTGGGCCGCACGTACAGCATGTCGGGGTGGGTCCCGGCGAGGGTCTGGTGGCACGAGGCGCAGTGCCCGCAGCCGCCGTCCGGGCACTGGAGGGCGGCGGCGAAGGCCCGGGCGGCCTCCGAGCGGCCCGAACCGGGCGGCCCGGTGAACAGCCAGGCGTGGGTCATCCCCGTGCCCCGGCCGCCGGAGACGAGGTCGGCGGCCCCGGCGACGGCCCGCTGGAGCTGGCCCACCGTGGACCGCTGGCCGATGAGGTCGTCGAAGACCGTCATGCTTCCCTCCCACCGCTGGTGTCCGGTCTTCAGGATAGGAGTCGGCGCCGACGTCCGGGCCGTTGTCCACAGGCCGGTCTCCCCCGCCCGCGCGCCGTCGCGGTGCGGCCGCGGAGGAGCGGCGGACCCGGGAGGCCGGGCCGGTCGCCTTCGGGGCGACGGTCACCCGCGGCGCCTGAGCCGGGGCGGGCCGCCCGGTACGGGCGGTGGGACGGACGAGGGCCCCTCCCGCGAGCGCGGGTAGGGAGCCCTCTGCGTGCGCCCTGCGGCCCGGTCGGCGACCCGGCCGCGGGCCTCAGCCCTGTCCGACCTCGTCGTTCCTGATCACCGGGATCATGCCGGTGACGGCCTCGGAGCTGCTCGGGACCGGGTCCGGCAGCAGGGAGCGCACCCGGCGCTGGATCTCGCGGGTGGTCCTGTCCTGCGGCTCGCGGGCGTCGAGCACCAGGTAGCGCTCCGGCGCGGCCCGGGCCAGCTCCAGGAAGCCCCGGCGGACCCGGTCGTGGAACTCCGCCGACTCGCCCTCGATGCGGTCGGCCGGGCCGCCCAGGCGGGACAGGCCGTCCTCGGGCCGCACGTCGAGCAGCACCGTCAGGTCCGGGACCAGGCCCTGCGTGGCCCAGTCGCTGATGCGGCGGATCTCGTCCGGGGACAGGTCGCGGCCCGAGCCCTGGTAGGCCAGCAGGGAGTCCACGTAGCGGTCGCTGATGACGACCGCGCCGCGCCGCAGCGCGGGCAGGATCTCCTGCTGGACGTGGTCGGCCTTGTCGGCCGCGTAGAGCAGCACCTCGGCGCGCGGGGTGATGTGCGAGTTCTCCCGGTCCAGGAGCAGGCCGCGCAGGCGCATGCCGAGCTTGGTCGCGCCCGGCTGGCGGGTGCCGACCACCTCGAACCCCTGGTCGCGCAGCCACACCGTCAGCTCGCGCACCTGGGTGGACTTGCCCGCGCCCTCGCCGCCCTCGACGACGATGAACGCGCCCGCGGGCTTGGACTCCTCGTCCTCCTCCGGCGCGATCGCGACGCCGCGCAGCGCCGCGAACAGCTCCGGGAGCAGGCCGGGACCGGCCTCGGGGTCGTCCCGGCGGTTCATCTGCCGGTAGCAGACCAGCGCCACGACCAGGGTGATCAGGCCGGAGGCCATGAGGACGACGCCGCTGCCGCGCAGGTCGTAGGTCAGGGGGCCGACCGGGATCTCGTAGCTGCCGATGAGCCCGGCGGCCAGCGGCGCGAGCACCGCGGCGCCGACCAGGGCGATGCGGGCGGCGCCGTGCAGGAAGGCGAAGGCGGGACCCCGGTGCTCGTCCTCCACCTCGCGGTCGAACACGGCCAGCCCGATCACCCAGGCGATGCCCGCGCCCACGCCGAGCAGCGCGGTGAGCAGGGCGGTGAGCGCCATGTCGGCGACGGCCCCGGCGAACAGCAGGGCCAGCCCGGCCAGGGCGATGCTCAGGCCGAACAGGCGGCTGCGGCTGAACTGCTTGAGGACGCGCGGTCCGGCGAGCATGCCCAGGGCCATGCCCGCGAAGACCGCGGCGAAGACCACGCCGAAACCGGCGTTGCCCGCGCCCAGTCCCTCGACGTGCACGCGGCCGACGCCGATGACCGCGCCCCCGGCGGCGAGGACGCCGAGCATGCCCAGGACCAGGCCGCGCACGCGCGGCGTGCCGCCCGTGTGGCGCCGACCGGCCGCCACCGCGCGCAGGATGCCGCTGTCGCGGGTGTCGCTCTCGGCGTCCTTGGAGGGCTTGTGCCTGGGGATCGGCAGCCCGGCGACGACGATCGCCGCGACGGCGAAGGTGAGGCCGTTGAGGTAGAGGGCGACGTCGGCCTCGGGGCTGGCCATCGAGGGCAGGAACGCGCCGAGCACGTTGCTGACCGAGGCGAGCGCGGCGAACAGCAGGGCCGCGACGGGCGCGGTGCCGTAGGTGGTGAGCAGGCTCAGCCGGTTGGCCTGTCCCAGCAGCTTGCGCGGTACCAGGTTGGGGACCGTGGCGTCCTTGGCCGGGGCCCAGAACAGGGCGACGACCTCGGCCAGGAGGGTCGCGATGAGCAGCCACTCCAGGGCGAAGCCGGGGAAGAGGAGGCCCACGAGGGGGATGGAGACGTACAGCACGGCGCGCAGGACGTCGCCGACCACCATCGTCCACTTGCGGTCGAGGCGGTCGGCGACCGCCCCGGCCAGGGGGCTGAGCAGGATCGACGGGACGAGCTTGATCGCCACGACGCCGCTGACGGCCAGGTACTGGACGAGCTGGGATCCGTCGGCGGTGAAGACGGTCGCCAGGGACACCAGGGCCAGCAGGCTGAGCCAGTCGCCCAGGCTGGAGAGGGAGAGAGAGATCCACAGCCTTCGGAAGGGTGTGATCGCAAGAACGTTGCGCGCCTCGGCCGGCGCTCCCAGGGGTGCAGATCTGCTCATAGCGCTCAAGATTATCGGTGAGGGGGAGGGGGAACGACGGATCACGGGTCCGCCTCAGATTCGGTGGATACCTCTGGGGATCGCGCACGTTTCCGCGCCCCGGTCAGTCCTGCCAAGCGTAGTACGGAAGGCTGCTCCCGCACAGGGGTGAGAGTGCGCCCACCCGGGGTGAACACGCGGAAGAGCGCCCACCCGGACACCCCCCGTCGGGAGGTGTCCGGGTGAGCCTATGCGCACGGGGGCCCGGGAGACGAATTCCGGCCCGGCCCCACCGCCCGCGCCCCGCTCCGTGCGCCTTGCTCCCCCGCGTCCTGCTCCCCGCGCCCTACTGCGCAGTGCCTCGGTACTGCACAGGGCCTCGGTACTGCGCAGGGCCCCGTTCCCCGCGCCCTACTCCTCGGGGGCGGAGTCGGAGGCTCCGGTCTTGCGGGCCGGGGACTTCTTGGCGGCCGTCGTGGAGGTGGACGCCTTCTTGGCCGCCGCGCCCGTCTTCTTGGCGGGGGCCTTCTTCGCGGCGGGCTTCTTGGCCGCGGGCTTCTTCTTGGCGGGCGCCTTGGCCCGGCGCTCGGCCAGCAGCTCGGCGGCCCGCTGGTCGGTGATCGACTCCACCTCGTCGCCCTTGCGCAGGGAGGCGTTGACCTCCCCGTCGGTGACGTAGGGGCCGAACCGGCCGTCCTTGATCACCATCTTGGCGCCCGAGGCCGGGTCCTCCCCCAGCTCGCGCAGCGGCGGGGCGGCGGCGCGGCGGCCGCGCTGCTTGGGCTGGGCGAACAGCGCCGCGGCCTGCTCCAGGGTGACCGTGAACATCTGCTCCTCGGTCTCCAGGGAGCGGCTGTCGGTGCCCTTCTTGATGTAGGGGCCGAAGCGGCCGTTCTGCGCGGTGACGTCCTCGCCGTCGATCTGGCCGACCACGCGCGGCAGCGACAGCAGGCGCAGCGCGTCCTCCAGGGTGACGGTGTCCAGGCTCATCGACTTGAGCAGCGAACTGGTGCGCGGCTTGACCTTGGCCTTGGCCCTGGTCTTCCTGCCCTCCTCGGCCTCCTGCGGCTCCTCGACCACCTCGGTGACGTAGGGGCCGAACCGCCCGGTCTTGGCCACGACGACGCGGCCGGTCTCGGGGTCGGTGCCCAGCTCGCGGTCGCCGCTGGGCTGGGCGAACAGCTCCTCCGCCTTGTCCTTGGTCAGCTCGTCCGGCGCCAGGTCCTCGGGCACGTTCACCCGCACGCCGTCCCGGTCCAGGTAGGGGCCGTAGCGCCCCACCCGCAGCACGATGTCGGTGCCGGGCAGCGGCAGGGAGCTGATCTCCTTGGGGTCGATGTCGGAGAGGTTGTCGTTGACCAGTTCCTTGAGCCCGGTCTCCCGCTGGCCCGCGGTGTCCTCGCCGCCGAAGTAGAAGCGGCGCAGCCACGGCAGGCTCTCGGCCTCGCCCCGGGCGATGTCGTCGAGCACGTCCTCCATGTGCGCGGTGAACTCGTAGTCCACCAGGTTGCCGAAGTGCCGCTCCAGCAGTTGCACCACGGCGAAGGCCAGGAAGGACGGCACCAGCGCCGTGCCCTTCTTGAACACGTAGCCGCGGTCCTGGATGGTGCCGAGGATCGAGGCGTAGGTGGAGGGGCGGCCGATCTCGCGCTCCTCCAGCTCCTTGACCAGGCTGGCCTCGGTGTAGCGCGCGGGCGGCCGGGTGCTGTGCCCCTCGGCCTCCAGGTTCTGGGCCTTGAGCGGGTCGCCCTCGGACATCGCGGGCAGGCGGCGCTCGCGGTCGTCCAGGTCGGCGGCCGGGTCGTCGGAGCCCTCCACGTAGGCCTTGAGGAACCCGTGGAAGGTGATGACCTTGCCGGTCGCGCTGAACTCGGCGACCTCGCCGTCGGAGGAGGTGCCCTCGATGCGCACGGTGACGGACTCGCCGACCGCGTCCTTCATCTGGGAGGCGACGGTGCGCTTCCAGACCAGCTCGTAGAGCCGGAACTCGGGGCCGGACAGGCCGGTCTGGGCGGGCGTGCGGAAGGTGTCGCCGGACGGGCGGATCGCCTCGTGCGCCTCCTGGGCGTTCTTGACCTTCTTGGCGTACACGCGCGGCTTGTCGGGCAGGTAGTCGCCGCCGTAGAGGCTGCGCACCTGGGAGCGGGCGGCCTTGACCGCGCTCTCCGACAGCGTGGTGCTGTCGGTACGCATGTAGGTGATGTAGCCGTTCTCGTACAGCCGCTGGGCGACCTGCATGGTCTGCTTAGCCGACAGGCCGAGCTTGCGGGACGCCTCCTGCTGGAGGGTGGTGGTGCGGAACGGCGCGTACGGCGAGCGGCGGTAGGGCTTGCGCTCCACCGCGGAGACCGAGAACCCGACGCCGGTCAGGCGCTCGGCGAGGCCGCGCGCCGCGGCCTCGTCCAGCTGGCGGACGGGGCGGTCCGAGCGCAGCGCGCCCTGCGGGGTGAAGTCGCGGCCCGCGGCGACGCGGGTGCCGTCCACGGAGACGAGGGCGGCGGGGAAGGTGGCGAGGCCTTCGGTGACACCGGCCTCGGTGGCGTCGAAGAGGGCCTTGAGGTCCCAGTACTCGGCGGAGGTGAACGCCATGCGCTCGCGCTCGCGCTCGACCACCAGCCGGGTGGCCACGGACTGCACGCGGCCCGCCGAGAGCTTGGGCATGACCTTCTTCCACAGCACGGGGGAGACCTCGTAGCCGTAGAGGCGGTCCAGGATGCGCCGGGTCTCCTGCGCGTTGACCAGGCGGGTGTTGAGGTCGCGGGTGTTGAGGGCCGCGCGCTGGATGGCGTCCTTGGTGATCTCGTTGAACACCATGCGGCGGACGGGGATGCGGGGCTTGAGCTCCTCCAGCAGGTGCCAGGCGATCGCCTCGCCCTCGCGGTCCTCATCCGTGGCGAGGAGGAGTTCGTCGGCGTCGGCCATGAGCTCCTTGAGCTTCTTGACGTGCGCCTTCTTGTCGGTGTTGACCACGTAGAGCGGCTCGAAGTCGCCGTCGACGTCCACCCCGAGCCGCGCCCAGGCCTGCCCCTTGTACTTGGCGGGGATCTCGGCGGCCTTGTTGGGCATGTCGCGGATGTGGCCGATGCTGGACTCCACGACGTAGCCGCGCCCCAGATAACCGGCGATGGTCTTCGCCTTGGCCGGTGACTCGACGATGACGAGGGCGGTGCCCGCCCCCTGTCGTCCGCTGTCCTTCGAGCCGTTCTTGCCGGCGCTGCCCTTCGTGGGTGGCACGCTCTTCCCCTACGTCTAGCCCTACGTGATCTTTCCGGCCGCGGTCTGTCGGAAGCCCCTGGGAACCGACAGTAACCGAAATTCCAGGCGCTCCCCCCGTCGGTGGGCTGCGGGGACCCCACCCTCACGGGGTGAGGGTCCCGTCGCTCTGGGTGGGCACCCGGCCCACGCCCACCGGCACCCGCAGAATAAGCGCTTCCCGAACCGGTACCGGTCCGTAGCGTACGTGAGCCGCCCCGGCAACGTGGGCCGGTTGGCCATCACCGCCTCTGACGAGCACCCATAACGGCTCCTGCGAGTGACTTCAGTCACACTTGGTGGTGGCCGAGTGTCTGCTTTTCCCCGAAT
>ANAW01000020.1:0-1180 GCA_000340945.1 Nocardiopsis synnemataformans DSM 44143
CTGCGAGTGACTTCAGTCACACTTGGTGGTGGCCGAGTGTCTGCTTTCCCCAGAATGCGGCGAGTCCTCCCGGATATTCCCGGGAGGACTCGGCTCACGTCACGGGCTGGCGGCCAGCTCCTCCGCGCTCCCGCAGTCCACCGCGTTCCTCACGGAACGGGAGTGCGGAGGCGGGTCGTCGTGGCCCGTCGACGTGTACGGCACCCAAGGTGCCGGTCCGGGATCGCGCTCCGTGTCCGACGCCGCCCTGTGGGATACGGCACCCCGCAGTCCACCGCGTTCCTCACGGAACGGGACGCCGTACTCCCTCAGACCCGCGCGGCCGCGGGCACGATCCCCTGTTCTGTCGTTACAGGCCCACCCCCGCGGCGCCGAGCAGCTCGTTGACCGGGTCCGCCACGCCCACGGGGGCGGACTCGGGCAGCTCGTCGGCGTGCTCGGGAGCGTGCTGCTCCACCGCCTGACGGGTGGTCTCGCTCACCTCGTAGTTGACGGGCAGCATGTCCGAGACCGGAACCTCGGGCAGCTCCTCCACCAGGGGCAGGGAGCCCAGGGCGGTGGGCTGGGCCTCGGGGGCGCTCTGGTGCACCACCGCGGCGCCGTCGTCGGTGCTGCTGGCGCCGGCCAGGCTCGCGACCGCCGCGATGGCGTTGCCGGAGACGTTGACCGGGACCTCGCCGTCCGCGACCAGCTGGTTGCCGCCGACCGCGGAGCCGTTGCCCGAGGTCGCGACGTGCTCCTCCTCCTCCAGCACCAGGGCGCCGGTGTCGGTGGAGGCCGCACCGGCCACGCCGCCGACCGCGCCGATGGCGTTGCCCGCGACGTTGACCGGCACGTCCAGGTCGACCACGGCCTGGTTGCCGCCCACCAGCGAGCCGTTGCCCGAGGTCGCGACGGACTGGTGCTCGCGCGGGGCCGACTGGTGCTCACGGGGCGCCGACTGGCGCAGCACGCCCGTGTCCACGCCGGAGGTGTCCGGCAGCGGCAGGATGGTGGCGTTCTTCGCGGCCTCGTTCACCAGGTCCATGGCCGTGTACTCGGCGGGCGCGGAGTGGTGCTCGCGGTGCCCGTGGCCGTGGCCGTCGTGCACCAGGGCGCCGGTGTCGGTGGCCGCGGCGCCGGCCACGCCGCCGACCGCGCTGATGGCGTTGCCCGCGACGTTGACCGGCACGTCCAGGTC
>ANAW01000021.1:0-136538 GCA_000340945.1 Nocardiopsis synnemataformans DSM 44143
GCTCGTGGCGGCGTCGGGGCCGTGGTGGTGGTGACGGTGGCCGTGGTGGTGCTCGACCACCGCGGCGCCCGTGTCGGTCGTGCTGGCCCCAGCGATCCCGGCCACGGCGGCGATGGCGTTGCCCGAGACGTTCACGGGGATCTCGCCGTCCACGACCAGCTGGTTGCCGCCGACCGCGGAGCCGTTGCCCGACGTGGCCGCGTCGGGGCCGTGCTGGTGGTCGACCACGGCCGCGCCGGTGTCGGTGCTGCTGGCACCGGCCGTGCCCAGGACGGCGCCGACCGCGTTGCCGGAGACGTTCACGGGGATGTCCCCGTTCACGACCGCCTGGTTGCCGCCCAGCAGGGAGCCGTTGCCGCTCGTGACGGCTTCACTGTCCGCGAAGGCCACGCCGCTGCCCAGCGCGACGAAGCCCGCCGTCAGGAGCACCGACTTCGCGGATGTGCTGACCCACTTACGCATGTGGGAGGTCCTTTCAAACATGTCGATGAGAAGGTGTGTGCTCGGGCCACAGGCCGTTCCACGCCCCTGGGTGGGGTGCGGGCCTTCGGCCAAGGCCGGGGATCATCCGGTTCGCCTCGCACCTGGGAGATGCGTACGACCGGTGCTGGGAGAGTGCGCCGCGGTCCCGCTCCGCTGGTTGCGGCCGGACGCGCGCACCCCGTCCATCAGCCCCGCCCCGGAGGGCGGCGGCTGACGTGAACCCCGCGCACATGGCCTTGGCCGGTGCTACGGGACTCGCGTCAGCCCCCGGGCCGCGAACGGCCCGGGAGGCCGGGATCAGGCGCGGGCGCGGCGCCTGCCGAACAGGAGCAGTCCGGCGCCCGCGGCGATCGCGGCGGCGGCGCTGGCGAGCAGACCGCTCAGGGCGCTGCCGTCGGTGCCGGTCTGGGCGAGCTCCGGGCCCGGGGCCGGGGGCTCCTCGTCGGTGACGGGCGGGGAGACGGGCTCCTCCGGCGTGCCGCCACCGCCGTTGTCGCCGCCGCCGTGGTCACCGCCACCGCCGCCACCGCCGTTGTCGCCGCCGCCTCCGTGGTCCCCGTCGCCGTAGCCGTCGTCGTCGTGACCGCCATCGTGGCCGCCGTCGTCGTGACCGTCGTCGTGGCCGCCGTCGTCGTGACCGCCGTCGTCGTGGCCGTCGCCGTCACCGGGCTCCTCGCCGTAACCGGGCTTCTCCGGCTCCTCGGGGCTCTCGGGCTCCTCCGGGGTCTCCTTCTCGGGCTCGTCCGGGGTCTCGGGCTTCTCCGGCTCCTCGGGCGTCCAGGTGGAGCTGTCGTCCTCCACCACGGCCCCGCTGTCGGTGCACTGGGCGCCCGCGAGGCCGAGGACGGCGATCGCGTTACCGCAGGCGTTGACGGGGGCGTCCAGGTCGGCCACGATCTGGTTGCCGCCGAGGATGGAGCCGTTTCCGCTGGTCGTGGTGTCGGCGTAGGCGACTCCGGCACCGGCTGCGGTGAAGAATCCCGCGGCCACCAGTGCGGCGATACGGGCGTGCGTGTCGTAGGTCATCGCGTGTCCTTTGGTCAACGAGAAAGATCGGCCAGCTGCTCGTGGACCGCGGACGGAGAGCTTCGTGCTCCGGGAAAGCCGGGGAGAAGGCACGCCCGCCGGATTCGGCGAGGCGGCTGCGCGCAGAGGAGCGCACGGACCGGCCGCGGTCGTGGAAGACGCGGCTAGTCGGGAGCGAAGGAGGGGTCGTCCGCGGCGTCGCGGACGACCAGGGTGGGGTCGCCGGGAAGGGCGACCCGCTGGGCCCGGGGAGCCAGGTGGTCGGCCCGGGCGGTCAGGAACCCGGCGGCACCGGGCGCGGGGAAGGACGGAGCCGCGGCGCCCGTGGCGTCCGCTCCGGCCTGGTGGTACCCGCCGCCCGCGATGAGGCGGATGCGCTCACCGGGGTCGTCGTCGGTCGACGCCCGGTCGGCGCCCCCGTCGGCGACCCGGTGCCAGACGGACGGGTCCACGGGAGCGTGGACGGCCGTCACCGCACCGGTGCGGTCCCCGTCGCGTTCGGCGTCGGAAGCGTCGTCCTCATCGGACGCGGAGCGCTTGGGCGCGGACGCGGTCGGGGAGAGTTCGCCGGCGCCGCCGAGAACGGGCAGGCCGAGCGGCGCCGCGGTACCCGCGGAGCCGCCGATCCGGCCCTGGACGGCCCGGGTGGACTCGGCGAGTCCCTCGGAGACCGTGCCCACGAGGCTGCCGTCACGCAGCGAGCGGTCGGTGGACTCCACCATGTCGTGGCCCCTGCGGGCCAGGCCCCCGACGAGGTCGCCCGCGCCGCGCGCGGTCTCGTCGACGGTCCGGGTGGTGTCCTCGACCGCCCTGTTGGCGGCGGATCCGGTCCTGGTCCGCTCCAGGGCCGCGGTCACGCCGGTCCCGTGCAGGGTGTCGGCGGGAAGAGCGGCCGTCTGGGGCACCACGGTGTCGGTGAGCGACTCCGTGGCCGACGCGGCGCGGGCCGTGGCATCGGAGAGGCGGGCGCCGCGGATCTCCTCCGCGGCAGCCTGTCCGGTGCTTCCGGCCTCGTCGCCGACCTCCAGCACGCGGTCGACGAGGCCACCGGACTCGGGGGCGGTCTCGCCGTGGGCGACACCGATCCCCCCGGCCAGCCATGCGACGGCGACGATGCCGGACAGGAGCAGCAGCCGGGCGCAGGGGCTCAGGGCGATGCGGGCAGCGCGACTGGAGACCAGCCACTCTTTGCCCGCGAGCACCATGGATGCCCCCCGTTTCGCTGCTACTGGACGGTCCCGTGCGGTGGTCCCGCCACGGTCACACGCCGGTGCCGTTCCGCGCCCGCGAAGGCGGGCGGGGAGCAGAGCACCGTCGAACTCACAGCAACACTAACATCACGTTCGGTGACGGTAGGCCGGATTGCGAACCGCGCCGAAAAAGTTCTCGGCGCGGTTCGGCTGGAGGGACGGCGCAAAGCGCCCGGGGTCAGCTCAACCCGACGAAACGGTCCAGGACGCGGACCCCGAACCGGAGGCCCTCGATCGGGACGCGCTCGTCCACCCCGTGGAACATGCCCGCGAAGTCCAGCTCCGGGGGCAGCTGGAGGGGGGCGAAACCGTAGTTGCGCACCCCGAGGCGGGAGAAGCTCTTGGCGTCCGTCCCCCCGGAGAGGCAGTAGGGGACGGCCTTGGCGCCGGGGTCCTCGGCCAGCAGCGACTCCGACATGGCGCTGACCAGGCCGCCGTCGAAGGAGGTCTCCACGGCGGGCAGGTGGTGGATGAACTCGCGGCTGACCTTGGGGCCCAGCAGCCGGTCGATCTCGGCGAAGTACGCGTCCTCGGTGCCCGGCAGGAAGCGGCCGTCCACCTGGGCGGTGGCCTCGCCCGGGATAACGTTGGCCTTGTAGCCGCCGCCCAGGACCGTGGGGTTGAGGGTGTTGCGCAGGGTGGCGCCGATCATGCGCGCGATGGGGCCCAGGCGGGCGACCGTGGCGTCGACGTCCCGCTCGTCGAAGGGGATGCCGAACTCCTCGCAGATCTCCTCCAGGAAGGTCCGCACGGTCGGCGTGAGCTGTACGGGGAACCGGTGCTCGCCCAGCCGGGCGACGGCCGCCGCCAGCTCGGTGACGGCGTTGTCGGTGTTGACCATGGAACCGTGCCCGGCGGTGCCGCGCGCGGTCAGCCTCATCCAGGCGATGCCCTTCTCGGCGGTCTCGATGAGGTAGAGGCGCCGGTTCTCCTTCACCGTGAACGAGAAGCCGCCGACCTCGCTGATCGCCGAGTCGCAGTCGGCGAACAGGTCGGGGTGCTCGTCGACCAGGTACTGGGCGCCCCATGTGCCCCCGGCCTCCTCGTCGGCGAGGAAGGCCAGCACGATGTCGCGCGGGGGACGGCGGCCCTCGCGCAGGCGCTGGCGCAGCATCGCCAGGACCATCGCGTTCATGTCCTTCATGTCGACCGCGCCGCGGCCCCACACGCAGTCGTCGGCGATCTCGCCCGCGAAGGGGTGGTGGGTCCAGTCCTCCGGGGCCGCCGGGACGACGTCGAGGTGGCCGTGGATGAGCAGCGGGGGACGGCTGGAGTCCTCCCCCGTGATCCGGGCCACGACGTTGCTGCGCCCCGGGTGCTTCTCGTAGATCCTCGACTCGACGCCGACCTCGTCGAGCTTGGCCGCCACGTACTCGGCCGCCTTGCGCTCCCCGGGACCCGAGTGGTCGCCGTAGTTGGAGGTGTCGAACTCGATGAGCTCCCGGCACAGGTCGACCACCTCGACCTCGGCCGCGCTCAGTTCCCTGCCTGGCTCCGCCATCTGACGCTCCCGTCCAGCCGCACCTTGTCGCCCTACTGTTCCACCGACCCTGCCATGTCTTCCACCGGCGGAAAACATGGTTCGTGCGGTGTTCGACCTTTGCTATGGTTGACGTGTCCGGCGCGGGAGCGCCGAGCACGCCCGGTCCGGGTGGCGGAATAGGTAGACGCGCTAGCTTGAGGTGCTAGTGGCCGTTAAGGCTGTGGGGGTTCAAGTCCCCCCTCGGACACGAACCCTTCCCCCACGGGAAGCGTTGAACTCACGGTGCGGGTCGAGTCGAATCTCGGCCCGCACTTTGTTTTGCACCGGCTGGTAGCGCATCCGCAGGCCCAGCCCCCGGTACAGCTCGGCCTTGTCCTCCAGGTCAGCACCACCGAGCACAGCGGTGATGTCACCCAGCTCGTGAACCATCTTCATCACGTCTTCCTTGTTGGTCTTCCGCGGTGACCGGCCTACACGGGCCAGCCCTGCCTCAGCGGCCGACTTCTCGGCCTGGGTCTCCTTCATCCACTTCGTGACCTCCACGGGATCGGCTCCGGCTTCCAGAACGGCACGGTGCTGGGCCAGCTTGCGATCGCACGCGGACAGCTTCTCCCGAAGCCGTGCCATCTCGCGTGCCGCTCCGGCGCCCCGCTCCTCGTCCGCGCCCATGAGGGCCTCCACCGTGGCCGTGATCTTCCCCGGAGCGAACTCGGCGGCGATCCACGCGTCCAGTGTCGGAACCACGTCAGCTTCGCGCAGGTAGACGTTGCGGGGGTGGTGGACCCTGTTGGCCAGCGCGTACTCCTCCGGGAACCGGCAGCGGTAGTACGCCTCCCCGTGGGACCACTGCCCCTGCATCCTGCGGTCGCACAGGCAGCACTCGAAAGCGCCTCGGAACAGGTAGGGGTTGCGGGTGCGGCGCGTCTTGTGCTCTCCACCTGGACTCCGGCCTCGCGAACCCATCAGCGCCTTCGCCTGCGTGAAGTCCGCGTGAGTGACCAGCGGATCGTGGACCTGATCCCGGGACCACACCCACTCGTCGTCCTCGTTCCACCTCAGCAGGGTCTGATGACCGAGCTGGACGTCGTTGACGTCGATGAGGACTTCGTCCTTGCGCTGTTTGGCCCACACCTGGTGGCCGGTGTAGCGGGGATTCCTCAGGATCGCCCGTACCGCGCCCTTGGACCAGGCGATGCCGGAGCGGTGCCGGTTGCGTTTCCGGTCATGGGCCGAGGGCGAGGGGATGCCGTCACGTGTCAGCCCTTCGGCAATCGCGAAGATGCCCATGCCGCCCAGGTACTCGGTGAAGATCCTCCGCACCACCCAGGCCGTCCGGGGGTCGGGGGCCAGCCGGTGCAGCCTCCTGCCGTCAGCGGCCTTGGCCGGATTGGGGTGCGGGCCCGCGTCCACGAGCATGTACCCGTACGGCGGACGCCCGCCCAGATAGCGGCCTTCCAGCAGGGTCTGGGCTGCCATGGCGGCGCGGACCCGGGTCTTGATGCGGGTCCGTTCGCCCTTGGAGATGCCGCCGTACATCGACATGATCAGCTCGTGGGCCTCGTTGGCCGGGTCGATGGGGCCACCGATCTCGGGCACCCACAGCTGAACGCCGTAGTGCTCGAATACTGGTGACGTCATCGTGAACTGGCTGCCGTAGAAGGCGCGTTGCGGTTCGCCGATCACCACGGCTTGGAAGCCCCGGTCGTGATCCGGTAGCGAGTCCAACAGGCGGCTGGCCTCCGGACGGCGCTGCGGGGGTATCGAACGCGAGCGGTCGATATCGAAGTACTCCGCCACGATCCGCCCATGCGGGGCGATCAGCGTCTCAGCGCGCATCCTCTGCCAGTGGCGCGAGGATTCGGGATCCTGCTGGTCTTCGGTGGACACGCGCCCGAGGAAGGCGAAGTCCACCTGTTGGACTGCTGCCATGGCTCAGGTCCTTTTCTCCGGGGACGAGGGGTCGGGCTCCTCGGCAGATCGCCGTGCGTACGCTGTGCGAATGATCCGCAACAGCGCCCGGGCCGCTTCGGGAGTGAAGTCCGGCGGCTCCTCCGGCGGAACCACTCGCGGAGGGTTCCCGCTTGCTCGGGTAGGGCTGTCGTGTCCTTCAGGGTAGGCCCCAGAACCACCGTTTTCATAGCGTTTAAGCTGGTGAGAGCCCTGATCTTCCTTTCTAGACATATGAACCTTCCTCGCAGGTAAGGTTCCGAGAAGCGGCATTACCGGCCGTCCTTCGGTAATGCCGCCGTTGCCGTGGCGCCATCCCGCTCCTGCGGTGACGGAAACGGCTCCGGGCACTGAGCGGTCCGAGAAGTGATGTGAGTACCGAGCGGCACCCAGGCGCTGAAAGACCCGAAGTGCCGGACCGCGACGAGACGTACCAGGAAGCCGGACGCGGTCCACCCCTCATGGCACCTCCCAGCGGGTCCGTGCGATGCCTTGGGCGCGAGGACGACGCGGAGGGTGCCAGTCCTCCCGAGACGGCAGTGTCGCGACCTGCCGCCATCCGGCAGCGCGCAGCGAGGCCCCGGACTCGTCGGCGCGGGTGTAGGTGACCAGGCGCCGGTAGGCCAGAGCCCGCGTCGCTCGCCAGGACGCGGCGTAGAGCATCGAGCAGGTGTTGCGAGTGCCGTCGCTGGCGAGTCGGGTGACTTCGAGCGTTCGGCCGTCATCGAGCGCCCGCGCGACCGGTCGACCGACCACGGCGACAGCGGCAAGAATCCCGTCGTCATCGGCAAGGCCGAGGCTGAACTTGTGGCCGCGCGGCGGTTTGAGGTGGCGGTGCCAGACCTCGATGAAGGCCTTCGCTTCGACGAGCGGCACAGGTACCAGGGTCAGTCCCATGCCGCATCTCCCGGCTCGACACCGCGGCATGCCCACGGCACACACCCATCCGTGACTGCATCGGTATCGGCACTCAGGTCGGCCTGATCCAGAGGAACCCGGTCGGGGTGGAGGAAGAAGGTGGTGCCGGGCGGCATGCCGTGCAATGCCGCCTCGGGATGGCCGTGCCGCAGTGTGGCATCGACCGCTACCGCTTCGGCGAACGCTGCCGGTTCGGTAGCCCGCAGGCGCGCCCATCCTTGGTTGGAGCGGAGGGGGCATGCCACACAGGCCAAAGACGGCTCTTCGTCCAGTCCGTGATGCCCGAGGAAGGCGCGGCAGTCCCGCTGGGTCCAGCCGATGTCGGCCAGGGGGCGGCGAAAGAGGACGTAGCGAGGACCGCTGGCCATGGGATGGCAGGCGTGTTCGAGCCCTTCTCCTCTGGCGCACTCGGCTCTGATCCCGTCAGGGACCGGGGTAGGACGGGGGTAGCTGAGCAGGTGGCGGACGGTGGTGGCCAGAGCGGTGCCTTGGCGCCGTGCGCATCCCTGCGGCAGGCGTCCGGGGACGTCGTCGGGGGTGAGGGTGAACAGCGGCAGCGGACATGACCGGTAGCGGTTCAGGCAGTCCTGGGTGGTGTCGCTGGTCGCCGCCCAGTGCCAGGGCATAGCGGCCTCGGTGGCGATGCGGCGTAGCCGCTCCAGGTAGCGGTAGGTCTGCGCCGGATACCACCTGGTGTCGGGGACCAGTACGGCGTCGAAAGTGGGGATCGCTCCGCGTGCGGCCAGGACCAGCAAAGTGGCCCCTCCGGGACTGCCGTCCATGAGCAGCAACCGTTGCCGGGGTGGGGTGCGGTAGGCCATCGGTGGTTGGTCGGCTCGGTGCCGAACGCCTCTACCTATCAAGAGGAACGGAAGCGGCGTTTGCGCTCACCCCTGCCGTGCGGAGTACGCGAAGCGTACGCACAAACCCTTCCGGGACTACCGGGATCTCTTTTCCGTCGAGCCGAAGAACAGCCTCTGAAGAAAACCTCCATCGATTCGTGAGCAGGCCGTACGCATTTTCTTGAGCAACCATCCTCGTCCGCTTCGTGCTCATTTTCTGCGAAGCGCATCGTGCTCCATGGAACTCCCTACGTCATGAAGGGAGTTCATTCATGGTGCGCTCAGACCACCCGTTCGGGGTGCTTCGGCAAACGGTCGATCTGCTCACTACGGGCCCTGGCCAGCCTGCCCTGGCCACCGCAGAAGTGGACGGGATCAACGCCGGAAAACTGACCGCCTCCGAGACCCTCGATGTACTGCGCCATGGCCCGCAGGAGGTCACCGATGCCCTCTGGCATCACCTCTTCGCCCGTTCCCGAGAGGGCGAGGCGACCTGGACAGTGATCGCGGCCGGGGCGATGCTGCCGCGCATGGTCATCGCCTGCGCCCGGTACGCGCGTGTGCCCTCTCACCACATCCCCGACGTGGAAGCAGAGATGCTGACCGCGCTCATGGAACAGGTGCGGTCGCTGCCTCCTGGTGTGGCGGATGTGGGGGCACGACTGTGGTCGGCGGTGGCCAACACCGCCAACCGGTACGGCTAAAACCCCNACGCCAGCGACGCGCACCGGTGTGTGGAGTACAACCCCAATGCCCATGTCACCGACCAGACCACCAGCGGACGGGGCCCGGTCACCGTCCTGGCCGAAGCCGTCAGTGCGGGGGTGCTGTCCCCGGTGGAGGCCGACCTGATCGCCCGCACCCGGTTGGAGCACGGCACGCTGGCCCAGATCGCCGAGGAGTTGGGGTTGACCTACATCACCGCACGTCGCTGGCGTCGCGCGGCCGAGGAGAGACTGACGGCCGCCCTGGAAGAGAAGAAATCCACGAAGACGATGAGCGCTATCGCGCCCTGAATTCCTCTTGATGGGTGAGGAGGAATCTCTCCTCACCCGCAGAGGGAGCACGACAGCCGGGGCGGAGAAGGCGCCGAACGCCTACTAATACAACTCTTGAGCGAAAGGAGGAGTCGGCCCTTCGCCCCGGCCTCTGATCCTCGTGTCTTCCCCCTTCCGCGGGCTTTCACCGAATCGAGGTGGCGATCATGAAAGCTCTCACGAAGTGCCTTCGCCCGACATTGGTCGTCTGTGCTGTGTCTGCGAGCGTCGTGCTGATATCGGCCGACCTGTGGCCTGCCTGGGCTCAGGAGGCCGAAGACCCTGGTGTCACCGACCTGGACGCCGTCATCACCAACATCCGCAACTGGATCGTCGGGCTGCTGGTGGTGCTGGCCACTCTGCTGCTGACCATCGGCGGGCTGCGCTACCTGCTCGCCGGCGGCGACCCGGGTGAAGTCAACAAGGCCAAGGACACCCTCAAGTACGCCGCGCTGGGCTACCTGGTGGCGATCCTCGCACCGATCCTGGTGCAGATCCTGCGCGGGTTCGTGGGGCTGTGATGAGACCGCGACCGTGGGCTGTGGCGGTCCTGGTCCTCTCCCTCAGCGGTGCCGTCCTGGTCGGAGCACCGCCAGGCGCCGAGGCCGCACCAGTTCCCGCAGACGTTCCCGAGGAGCCGGGTGAGTCCGTACCGACCGATCCCGAGGAGTGCGGGACCTTCGACTACGGCTGCCGGGTCTCGGTCGGCTTCTACGTGTGGGTGGCCGACTTCGTCGCGGAGAGCGTGGAGTTCACGATCACGCTGGCGGCGCTGCCCGCGCTGTCCACCCCTCCCCCGACCGACGGGGTCAGGACCGCGTGGAGCGAGGTGTTGGCCGTCACCAACAGCCTGTACCTGCTGGTGATCGTGGCCGCCGGGGTTTTACTGATGAGCTATCAGACCGTGCAGACCTCGGCCGGGCTCAAGGAGCTGCTGCCCCGGGTGGTGTTGGGCTTCGTGGGCGCGAACTCCTCGTTCCTGCTCATCGAGATGATGCGTGAGCTGGCCAACGGCATCTCCGTGACCATGCTTGATGGGGCCGCCAGCGTCGACAACATCACCGAGACGCTCGCCCGGGTGCTGGGTGACCCCGGTGGTGAAGCGCTTCTCGTGTTGCTGTTGATGCTGATCGGTTCGTTGCTGGTCTTCTTCTTCATGCTGGCGGCGATCGTGCGGATCGTGCTGTGGATCCTGCTGACTGCCATCGCCCCGCTCGCGCTGGCCTGTCACGCGCTCCCCCAGGTCGACGGCCTGGCCCGTCTGTGGTGGCGGGCGATGGGCGCCCTGATGGTGATCCAGGTCGCCCAGGCCCTGGTGCTGCGCCTGATGGTGGTGCTGTTCCTGTCGCGAGACGCTGCCCCGGACTTCGTCGAGGCGGCCCAGGGCGTCGTGGACGTCCTGTTGATCATCTGCTGCATGTACGTGCTGGTGCGCATCCCCTTCTGGGCGTTCAAGCAGGTGTTCAACTACCAGAAGTCGCCCCTGGTCAAGGGGGCCAAGCTCGCGGCCAGCCTGTTGGTCTTTCGTACCTTGGGCAGGGCGTTCGCCGCGAAGAAGACCGCCGGGACCGCTGCCGCCTCCCGGGCAGCGAGCCGTGCACCCGCCACGGCACCGGCACCCGCTCTCTCTCGTGCGGCACCGAGGTGGCATCAACCCGAGCTGCCGAACTTCTCCGCACGGCTGCCGTATCGGCAGGGGCCCCNGCCCGGGATCGATCGACGGATCGACCGCCCTCAGCAGGCACGGCTGCGGGAGCGGCGCCGCTACTACCAGCCCGAGTTGCCCCGTCCCCGGCAGATGCCGCCTCCGCGGTGGCGTCAGGAGCCGTTGCCGCAGTGGCAGGAGCCCACGCCCCGGCAGGAGATGTTGCCCGGAGCCCGCGACCTGCCCCCACCTCGGCCGCGCCCCCGACAGGACGCCCTTTTTCCCGAGCCCGCCCATCGCCGTCCTCGTAGGAGGCCCTGAGTGTCACGTGTGCGCATGCCCGCCGACGTGGAGCGGGAGGACAAGATCCTCGCCGAACTGACCGCCCGCCAACTGGTGATCATCGGCCTCCCCGGCATCGGAGTGTGGGCCGCCTACTCGATGTTGGGCCACCTGGTGCCCCCGATCGTGGCCGTGGTCGTCGCGGTCCCGGTCATGGGCTCCGCAGTGGCCGCTGCGCTGGTCCAGCGCGACGGGTTGAGCCTGGACCGCCTGCTGCTGGCCGCGTTCCGGTTCGCCCGCTCCCCCAAACGCCGAGCCACCGGAGGCTTCGGTACGGCCGAGGTGCCGTCGTGGATCGACGCCACCACACCACCGCTACCGTCCCCGTTGAACCTGCCGGTCCGGTCCGTCTCCGACGACGGTGTGGTCGATCTGGCCGAGCACGGATGCGCGGTGCTCGTCTCCTGCTCCACGGTGAGTTTCGCCCTGCGTACGCCCTCGGAGCAGGCCGGGCTGGTCAACGGGTTCGCGTCCTACCTGAACTCGCTCAACACCCCGGTGCAGTTCCTGGTCCGCGCTGAGTCCATCCGCTTGGACCCGCTGGTGGACGCCCTGGACGGGGCGGCACCGCAACTGCCGCATCCGGCGTTGGAGCGAGCGGCCCGCGACCACGCCGACTACCTCGCCGAGTTGGCGCAGTCCCGAGACCTACTGCGACGGCAGATCGTCCTGGTGGTGCGCGAAGGCAGCGGTAATGCCGCCCATACCGCCGTGTCGGTTCGGCGCCGCGCTGAGGATGCCGTACGTGCTCTGGCCGCCGCTGGATCGCGTGCCCGCGTGCTCACCGGACCAGAGGTCTTCGCTGTGCTCGCTTCGGCCGCTGAGCCGTCCAGTCGTCATGTACCACCCGAAGGGCTGGCTGGCCCCGGCACGGTCATCACCGGCCCCACCACCACTCAGGAGGAGTGATGCGCAGTAACAAGAAGTCGCAGGCATCGACCGGTGGACCGGTACCCGCCGAAGTGGAGGTCGCCGTACGCCATCTACACGTCGGAGGCGGCGTCAGCGCGACCTGGGCCATCACTGGCTATCCGGCGGAGGTGGGGTACGGGTGGATGGAGCCTTTGCTGACCTATCCCGGCCGCCTCGATGTGTCGCTGCACATCGAACCGATCCCTGCGCAGACCGCCGCAGACCGGCTGCGCCGTCAGATGTCGAAGCTGGAGGCCTCCAGCCGCACCACCGCGGAGAAGGGCAAACTGGAGGACTTCGAAGCGGAGGTGGCCGCCGAAGACGCTCGGGAGATGGCCGCCAGCCTCGCCCGCGGTGAGGGCAAGCTCTTCCGGGTCGGGCTCTACCTCACCGTGCACGCCTCCACCGAGGAAGAGTTGGCCGACGAGGTCGACCACGTCCGCTCCCTGACCTCCTCCATGCTGTTGGACGCCCGGCCCGCCTCCTACCGCCAACTCCAGGGATGGATCTCAGCACTGCCTGTAGGGGTGGATCTGCTGGATCAGCGGCGCAGCATGGACACCGCTGCCCTGTCCGCATCCTTCCCCTTCGCCAGCCCGGACCTGGCCGTGCAGACCAGCGACCGTGCGGTGCTGTACGGGCTCAACACCACCTCCTCGGGGGTGGTGGTGTGGGACCGGTGGTCGATGGACACCTACAACTCCGTCGTTCTGGCCCGGTCTGGGGCGGGCAAGAGCTACTTCTGCAAGCTAGACCTGCTCAGATCCCTGTACTCAGGCGTGACCGCCGCGGTCATCGACCCCGAGGACGAATACACCCGCCTGGCTCAGGCCGTGGGCGGCGCCGTGATCAGACTCGGCACTCCAGGCGTCCATCTCAACCCCTTGGATCTGGCGCTGGACCGAGCCGCGACGCGTGATGCGCTTTCCCGCCGCGCACTGTTCCTGCACACCCTGATGGCGCTCATGCTCGGCGGTGCCCTGTCCGCCCGCCAGCGCGCCGCGTTGGACCACGCCTTGGTCTGCACTTACCGCAAGGCGGGGATCACGGCTGACGAGCACACCTGGTCGCGACCCGCACCTCTGTTGAAGGACCTGGCCGTCACCCTCGAAGCAGACACCGACGAACACGCCCAGGACCTTGCCGCCCAGTTGGCCCCCTTCGTGTCCGGCTCCTACGCGGAACTGTTCCGTGCTCCAACCACCAACCGCCCCACCGGACACCTGGTGTCCTGGTCACTGCGCCACCTGCCCGACGAGCTCAAAGGTGTCGGCACCCTGCTGGCGCTGGACTCGGTCTGGCGCACGGTGGCCGACACGACCCCAGACCATCCTCGCCTTGTGCTGGTGGACGAGGGCTGGCTGCTGATGTCCGAGCCCGAGGGCGCCCGCTTCCTGTTCCGGCTGGCCAAGGCCGCCCGCAAGCGCTGGACCGGCCTGACGGTGGCCACTCAGGACGCCGCTGATGTGCTCGGTTCTGACCTGGGCAAGGCCATCGTCGCCAACAGCGCGACCCAGATCCTCATGCGGCAGGCACCGCAGGCCATCGACCAGGTGAGCGAGGCGTTCGGGCTCTCCAAGGGCGAACAGCAGTACCTGCTCACCGCCTCACCCGGCGATGCCCTGTTGTGCAGCGGCGCGGATCTGCGGGTGGCCTACCGGGTGGTGGCCAGCGACGCCGAACACCAGCTGGTGACGACCAACCCGGCCGAGCTGGCCGCTGATACAGCGCCGGATTCTCATGTGGACACGGACGTCTTGGACGACGAAGACGGGGAGGACCTGTTGTGAACACCGCTCTGGCGGACATCCTCACCGTGATCGCCGAACTCGCCGGAGCCATCACCATGGCGGTGGCCCCGTTCTGGTGGCTCCCGGCCGCGGGTGCCGCTCTCCTGACCTGCCGTCGGCTTCTGGTCTGGGTGCGGCATCTGCGATGGGCCAGGGACGCCCGGCTGGTAGAGGTCTTACCGCCACCCACCGCCGAGCTCGCCGGGGCAGAAGCGTTCTGGACACAGATGCTCGGTCTGCTCCGCCCCGCCTGGAAACGCGCCCTGTTCGGTCAGCCGCACGTGGTGTGGGAGTACGAGACGGACGAGACCGGGCTGCGCATCCGTCTGTGGGTGCCCGGCTCGATCCCCCCTCACATGGTCGAGCGCGCGGTTGAGGCCGCATGGCCCGGTGCATCCACCACGACGGCTCCCGTTCCGCCGCCTGGGAGCGGTGTGCGTGCGCACGGCGGAATGCTCCGTCTGGCCAGGCCCGACCACTACCCCATCGCCACCTCCCACGAGGAGGACCCCCTACGCGGCCTGCTCGGCGCCGCAGGCTCTCCGGCACCTGGGGAAATGGTCCTGGTACAGGTAGCGGCCCGCCCAGTGACCGGTTTGCGGCTCCACAAGGCGAACCAGGCCGCCGCCCGGCTACGGTCCGCGCACAGCGTGCAGGCCGGGCTGTTCGACGCCATCACCCCGGGCGGTAACCGGCGCAGCACCTCCTGGGCTGCTCTGCGGCCGGAAGTGTCCGGGGAGATCCGCGCCATCCTCGCCAAGAGCGTGCGCCCGCGGTTGGATACCGTGGTCCGCTACCTGGTCACCACACCCGCCGATCAACCCCAAGGACGGCAGCAGCGGCGCGGACGCGCCCACGCGATCACGGGAGCGTTCTCGGCGTTCAGCCTGCACAACCACTACAAGCGCCGCCACACACCTCTGCTCGTCGAGAAGCTTGCACACCTGCGGTTCCTACGCCGAGGTGACCTGTTGTCGGCGCATGAGTTGGCCGCTGTGGCGCACCTGCCCCTGGACGAGGCGGTGGCCGGGCTGGAACGCGCACCCGCACGCCCGGTCCCTCCTCCTCCGGGGCTGGCTGGGGATGAACCCGGGGCCCGGGTGTTGGGACGCTCCGACAGCGGACGCCCTCGGATCATCGGTCAGCGGGCTTCGGATGCCCGCCACCACACGCACATCATCGGCGGCACCGGTACCGGCAAGACGTCCTTGCTGTTGAACATGGCCCTGGACGACATCCGCAAAGGACGCGGCCTGGTGCTCATCGAGCCCAAGGGCGAGTCGGCGATGCTGCTGTCACGGATGCCGCAGGAAGCGGTCGAGCGGGTCGTACTCATCGACCCCGACGACAACGCCCCACCACCCGCGCTCAATCCTTTGTCGGGCCGTGACCGCGAGCGCAGTGCAGACACGATCACCGGGATCTTCCGGCGGATCTTCGCCGACTCCTGGGGGCCGCGCACCGAGGACATCCTTCGATCCTCGTGCATGACCCTGGCCGGAACGGAAAACGCCGGACTGGCCAACATCCCCCGCCTGTTGGAGAACTCCTCGTTCCGCAAGCGAGTCACCGCACAACTCACCGACCCCGTGCTCAAGGGGTTCTGGGAGTGGTACGACCAGCAGTCGGGGCCAGCCCGCGCCCATGCCACCGCGCCGCTGATGAACAAGCTCAGGTCCGTCCTGCTGCGGGGATTCGCCCGGGACCTGCTGGCCACCACCACCCACGGGCTGAACCTGCGTGAGCATCTGGACACCGGCGGGGTCGTCATCGCCCGGCTACCCAAGGGCGTGCTGGGTGAGGACACCTCCAGTCTGCTGGGCTCGCTGCTGCTGTCCCAGGTGTGGAACGCCGTGCTGGCCCGTGCCCGCCAGGCCGAGGCCGACCGAGCCGACATCGCCATCTACCTGGACGAGGCGCAGAACTTCCTGACGCTGCCCTACGGGGTGGACGACATGCTCGCCGAGGCCCGCGCCTACCGTGCCGGGCTCGTCCTGGCCCACCAGGACCTGTCCCAGCTGCCCCGGGATCTGCGCGAGGCGGTCTCGGCCAATGCCCGCTCCAAGGTCTACTTCGACGTCTCCCCCGAGGACGCCCGGGTGCTGGCCCGCCATGTGCGCCCCAACCTGGGCGAGCACGACCTGAGCCACCTCGCTGCGTTCCAGGCCGCCGCCCGGCTCGTCCATCACGGGGCGCTGTCGCCCTCCTTCACCCTGCGCACCCGGCCTCTGCCTCCCCCGGTCAAGGGGAGGGCGACCGCTGTGCGCAAGGCCGCCCGCCGTCACTCCGCCTCCACCGCACGCAGGTGAAAGCACACCGCCACGACAGGAGACTCTGTTGCATACGCACACCCGCCCCGACCACCGAGCCCCCGTTCGTCCCCGCACCTCTGCTGACACCCTGCACACGCTGATCCGGTGCCTGACCCCACGGGATCGGGAGGTCATGCGTCTGGTGTGGGAGCACCGCACCCTGACCACCGACCAGATCGCCCGTCTGTGCTTCGTCTCCTACAACACCGCCAAGCGCAGGCTCCGAGCCCTCTACCGGATGCGCGCCCTGGACCGATTCCGCCCCTGGATAGCGGAAGGGTCCGCCCCGGCCCACTACGTGTTGGACGCTCCGGGCGCGGAGATCCTAGCCGCCGAGGCCAACCAGACCCTGCGCGAGTTCGGCTACCGACGCGACCGCACCCTGACCCTGGCCTACCGTTCCTCGCTGGCCCACACGGTCGGCGTCAACAACGTCTTCACCGACCTGGCCTCGCACACCCGCACCCATGACACGCACCTGCGGTGGTGGACCGCGGCCCAGTGCGAAGGCCAGTGGGGAGACATCGTGCGCCCCGACGCCGCCGGACGCTGGACCGAGGGTGACCAGGTGACCGGGTTCTACCTGGAGTACGACACCGGCACCGAGAGCCTGCGCCGCCTGGCGGACAAGCTCGACGCCTACACCGAACTCACCCGGATCAGCAGCCACCGCGGAGTCGTTCTGTTCTGGCTGCCCTCAGCCAAGCGCGAGGCGAACGTGCGCCACCGCATCCTTCGGCCACCGGTTCCCGCTGCCACCGCCGTGCACGGCTCCCACCCGGCTGACGCGGTGTGGGCGCTGCTGGACGACCCCACCGACCAGCGCTTCCGGCTCTCCGAGCTGTCCCCCGGCCACGCTGTGCAGCCGCCGCTGCCCGGCTGGGAGGAACACGGTGGCTAGCCCACTCGGGTGCGGCTGCGTGGCGCTCGTGGCCGTTCCGGTCGTTCTTGGACTGCTGTCCTCACTCGCCGGTGTGGTGGTGGATGATCACCACACCGGCACGGTCCCCGACGAGGTCAACGGCATTCACCCCGTGTTGCTGGACGCCTACGTCCAGGGAGCGCGAAGGCTCGAAGGTCTCCGCCCTGAATGCACAGGAATGCGCTGGCAGATCCTCGCCGGGGTCGGCTCGGTGGAATCCGACCACGCCGCAGTCAGCGGGATCTCCGAGAACGGGGACACCGATCCACCAATCGTCGGTCCTCTCCTGGACGGCACCGGTGCTGGTAATAACTGGACACCCCACTACGACACCGACGGAGGCCGGTGGGACGGTGACACCGAGTTCGACGCCGCCGTGGGTGTCACCCAGCACCTTCCCGCGAACTGGTCGGACTACGGTGTCGACGGCAACGGTGACGGAGAGGTCGATCCCCACAACGTCTACGACGCGGTGGCCTCCACCGCCGTGGAGCTGTGCGACAGCCATCCGGAGAACACGGTCGACTTCACTGACCGGGGTCAACTGAACGACTCCCTGTTCCGGTACAACCCGTGGAACGTGTACGTGGACGAGGTTCTGACCGAGATCGACGCCTACACGGCGGAGTACCCGGGCAGCGGAATCGGTGCTGCGGGGCCTAGCAGCACCACCGGACGAGCAGCGGTGGCGTGGGCGCTTGAGCAGGTGGGCAAGCCATACGTGTGGGGCGGCATCGGCCCTGAGGGGTTCGACTGCTCAGGCCTGACCATGCGGGCGTGGGAAGCCGCCGGGGTCGCCATTCCCCGGGTGACCACCGACCAGTACCAGGCGGGCAGCCGTGTTCCTCTGTCCCAGATCCAGCCCGGGGACCTGCTGTTCTACGACACCACCGACGTCGGTGCTCCTGGTCCTGCCCCGTCGCACGTGACCATGTACGTCGGCGACGGGCAGATGATCAACGCCCCCAGCAGCGGACAGTCCGTACGTGTGGAACCTGTCGACTCAGGTTTCTACGCGCCCCGGTTCATGGGAGCCGCACGCCCGACAGTTCCTCAGAACTAACGGGGGCACATACGGTTCTGGCACGGCTGTCCGTGCCAGGACCGCGTTGGTTCATGTCCGCGATTTCGACCGCTACCTCTTGCGGGCCACTCCCCGGCCTCGTTCCACTTGCGTAGCGGTGCCCCGAGCCATGGAGGCTCGGAGCACCGCTGTTGTCGCTCTGTCGAGGCCGCGTTACGCTGCCTGTGCGGGAGCGTTTTGTTTGGTCGCAGAAGTTTCCGCAGGAGGGGCCGGGTTCTCATCTGGCCCCTCACCTCTGTCCGGGGGTCACTCTCCTCGGGTAGTGGAGTGGACCTGTGTCCAGACATCCCCTGTCCACAGCTGCGCACGGGTCGAAGCAGTCGAGAGCGCGAGCGTCCGCGCGGCCCGGTGAGCGGCGCCGTAGTTCGGGAACGCATCGCCCGGAAGAGTGAACGTCCTCAGCTGCGGAATGGCCCACTCGTTGAACAGGCGCACCCCGTAGCGCTGTGACTGCGCGGTACTCGTAACGAACTCGGCAGTCTCGTACTCGTCGGCGAGATAGCCGTACACCGTTGCGGGCCAGAGGGGATGGCCGTCAGCGTCTCGGCACTGGGTCACATAGCTGGCCACGAGGTCGCGCGCTGCGGGGGTGGCCGGGGTGAACTCGGTATCGCCACCGCGTCCGTGGTCGTAGAGGGTGCCGAGCGGCGTGGAGTCCACGCACAGGTCAGCGGTCCAGGCCACCCCGCTGGTGGGCATCGGCAGTTCGGCCAGACGGGTGACCCGGATGCGGTCGGTAGGTACGCGCATACCGGTATGCAGCAGAGTGATCATTGCGTTTCCTTCCGTGAGTGCGGTCGGGTGTTTGATCGTGGGGTGGTGAGGGCGTCCAGTGCGGCCTGCATCCGGCGCATGGTCCGCGCTTCGGCGGCGATGCGCACGGCCTCGTCCCTCTGGTGAAGAGCTCGCGTGGTGGCCTCTTCGGTGAGGGAGTCGCCGACACCCAGAACGACGCGAAAGCCCAACTGCCACAGAACGGCGTTCACGGCGGCACAGGCGACGGCGAGCGGATCGATGTCGATGCCCACCCACGTCGCGTGCGCGGGATCCTGTCCGCGCACGCGCATGGCTTCTGCGGCTGCTCTCCACATCCCAGCGGTACCGACCGTGGGCTCGTGGATCTCAGGTGCTTCCGTCAGACTGGACATGCCGACGTAGGCGAGGAAGTCAGCGATGTGTCCGGGCGTGTAGAACTCCGTGCGCGCTCTGGGCGTTGCGGCCCTTCATGACGGTGAGCAGCACACCGAACAGGTCCACCGAACGGCGGGTGTCGGTGTCTCCGGTCAGGTCGAACAGCCCCGCGCGCGCAGCCGCGCGCGAGACCTCGCGTGCTCCGCGTAGGGCCTGCTCGGACAGCCGCTGGTCACCGTGCCAGACCAGCGCGAACGGTGCGACGGGGTTGGTCAGGTCGGGGCGCGTGCGTACGAAGAGAGCCCACTGCGTACGCACGAACCGGCACAGGTCGTCTCCGCTCAGGTCAGCGGCCCACGCTGCGACAGCGTCGCGCTCGTGGATGGGTGGTGCCAGGAAGGCGAGCGCGGCGACCGCCGACAGGGGTACTTCGAGATGCCCGTAGCCGTGGGCACGGTGCCATGCCGTGTCGATGGCGTCCGCGATGGCGTGCGCGTGTTCGTGGGGGCTCTTGTTCGTGGCCATGGGGAAACCTCCGCAAACGGGGCCGTCCCTGGCAGGGACGGCCCCGGGGAACCGGTCAGCTGGACAGCCGGATCGGCATGAGCAGGTGCCGGTAGGCGGCGCTGCTCACGTTCTCGTCTCCGTCGGTGACCACGACGGGCTTGGTGGTGGCGGTGGCGTGCAGGGTGAGGGTGTCCGCGGTGATGCTGGACAGCGCGTCTTCCAGGAATTCGGGGTTGAACCCGAATCGCATCAGGTCACCGGAGGTGACGCCGTCTGTCTTGGCGGGCATCTCCGGGGAGATGGTCGAACCCGGCAGGTCGGGAGCGATGGTCACCGCGTCTGGGGTGACGGTCATCGTCAACGACAGGCCGTTCTCCTTCTTGGCCTTGAGGATTCCTCGCCCGCGCACGGTGGCTTTGAGCAGTTCGGCGCGGTCCGCGGTGACGGTGACCGAGGCGGTGTCCGGGAACAGCGGGCGGAAGGTGGGGAAGTTGCCCACCGCCTCGTGTCCGCGGGTGAGCACGCGGACGCTGCCGCACGTGATGGCGAACAGGTCGTCGCCGATACCGATGCCGACGGTGTCACCGGTCAGTTTCTTGGTGAGCTTGGCCAGCGCCCTGCCGTGCGCCAGGACGGTACCCGTACCGGCTGCGGTGTTCTCGGGGAGGGTGGGCAGGATCGACCAGACCAGGCGGTAGCGGTCGGTGGCGACCATGCTCAGCTGGTGACCGTCGTCGGCGATCTCCATACGGACCGTCTCCAGCATGGGCAGTCCCCAGTCGGGACCGATGGTCGCGACGCTCACCCTGGCCAGTTCCGAGACGAACCGCTCGCGGCCCATGCTGGCCAGCGTGGGCGGCGCCTGCGGCAACGTCGGGTAGTCGTTGGTGGGGTACTCCTCGAAGGGCACCGTGTAGCCGTCCACCGTCACCGACGGCGTGCCGTCGTCCCTGGCGAAGGTCACCGGTGCGGCGTCGGCCTGACGCTTGGGGGTGCCCTTCGCCGTCGCCGACAGCACCCCTTTCAGCTCGGAGTGCGAGACGACCAGGCGCCCGGGCACGCGCACGGTGTCGGGCAGGGTGACCGTGATGGCGGTGTGGTAGTCGAACCCGGTCAGGGTCGCGCTGCCGTCGTCGTGTCCGGTGATCAGGACACCGGCCAGAACGGGCACAGCCGGTCGGGTGGCGACAGCGAGGCCGACCGTGTCCAAGGCATCGGCGAGCACGCGGCGGGTGGTGGTCAGGGCGAACGTGGTGGTCTCGTTCATGGTCGTGGTCATCGGGTTTCTCCCCTTAGTTGTCGGCGTGGTGGATGTGGGTGTGTCCGGCGTGCAGGGACCAGGCGGTGTCGGTGAGTGCGTCGGCGAGCCGTTCGGCGACGGCGTTCGTGGCGGTGTTTGCGTCCGTGGCCACGCACAAGGCGGTGACCATGACCGGGGAGGCGGGAACGACGTCGAAGCTCAGCAGGTACACGGCGCCGGTGTCGTTGTCGGTGTCGGCGAGTGCGAGCGTGGACAGGTCGGCGATCCCGCATACCGTCGCGTCGGACGGGTCGGTGTCGGGTGCGGTCGCGAAAATCTCGATGGTGAGAACGGGCATCGGAGAACCTCCGGGGCTGGTGGGGCCGTGGGAACGGCCCCACCAGCCAGCGGTCTAGGCGGCGACGGTGTCGGGCACGGTGGCGGTGAGCGTGGACACGATCGCGTCGGCGACCGTGAGCACGCGGTCCGCGCTGGCACGTGCGGTTTCGGCGTCCTTGGCCCATCCGGCCACGTAGGGCACCGAGTAGGGCAGGCTGTCGAGTCCGGCCATGGCTATGACCAGGCACGCGACTGATTCGGCTTCGACTTCGCCCGTGGCGCGTCGGATGTCGCGGGTGTTGTGCTCACAGGCGATGTGCGCCAGTTCGTGCACCAGCGTCTTGACCGCCTGGGCGTCGTCGACGTCTTCGCGCACGCGCACCGTGCGGGTGTCGTAGTTCACCCACCCGTTGGCGGGTGCGGTGTCTCCGCGCTCGATCGCGTACCCGCGCGTGGTGATCTGGTCGGCGATCGCGTCCCACAGCCGCGCAGGTGCGGCGCCTTCCAGCACACGCGGCGTGGCGCGGTCAGTGGTGGGCAGCGGTTCGCCGTCGGTCTGGGAGACGTCGAACACCGAGACCACCGTGAACGCGCGCACCGCGTAGCGCGGGTTGCCGTCGCGGTCGGTAACAGGGTTGTCCTCGTCATCGCGCACGCGGTAGCGCAGCGGCGCGAAGATCCGGATACCGCGCTCACCCTTGCGCACGTATCGCCCGGCCTTCTTCCATTCGCCGTACGGGCGAACGTCGGTGGCGTGTTCGTTCTGGGCAACGATCATCAGCAGGTTGCCCAGCGAGTAGCGGCGAAGCCACGCGCGTGAGCGGATCATGGCCTGCCATCCCTCCTCGGTGGTGAGGGATTCCACGGCGTTCGTCAGCGTGTCGTGCGCCGCGCGCAACCGTTCCTGTCGCTGTTCGGGGGTGAGCTGGTTTCGCTTCTTCTTCCTGGGAGCCATGGCGGATCCAATCGTAAACGGGTTTCTTCGGGCACTGGTCACAACCCACAAGGCATGGAAAAGGCGCGTGGGTTCTGATCAGAGACCGGGGATAGGGGGTGTCGCCGTTTCGACGGCGACACCCCCAGCCGCCCTATTCGTCCGCGCGGTATGCGGACAGGTCGGCGACCTCTTCCCCGTCGGGGCCGTACAGACAGGACGCAAGGTATTCGGCGTTCTCGTCACACCACGCCAACTGTTCGCGCGTGTAGTCCGCGAGGTATTCGGCGTCACTGTCGCCGGGGACCGTGGTCAGAAAACCGATCGCGTTACGCGCTACGGCGTTCTCAGTGGCACCGGACGGGCTTCCCAGCTCTCCACCGGCGAAGATGAGCGTGTCACCGCAGTACAGTTCGTATGACCAGCGCTCCCGAGACAGGGGAACGCCACCGTCGGGGTAGAACCCGTTCGGTTCGATGATCAGTGTGTGAGGTTCGGGCGTAAAGCCGGAAAGGACGAAGGTCGACATGGCACACCACCCGTGGTGTTGCGGGTTTGCGGGTTTTCAGCAGTTCTCGACGCGCACGCCACCGCGCGGACCGAAACGCACGCACCGATCCGGGTAGTCAAGGCAGTCGAGCGACGCGAACAGGTGGATGCACGAGTCTTCGCCGACGGCGGGGGTGAGAACCGACTCCGGGTTACGGTTGACGTAGTCGAACGTCTGGAACCAGGAGTAACCGGAGTGGTACCGGTCAGACAGGGCTTCCTTCGCCGATTCGATCGAGCCGAACCGCTCCAGATCGTTTTCCAACTCAGACAGCGCGTATCCGCTACCGCCATGCCAGATGCCATACCAGAGGGACATGAAAAGCTCCCGAGTTCGAGCGTTTTGCTTGGTCACTTAATTAATACCCACAAAGAGGGACCGAAACACCCAAAGGAAGGGGTTTTCTTGTCTTCATCTATGCGCGAGCAAGGCCAATCACGCAAACAGAAAGGCCAACTCGGGAAGGTAATACATCGAACAAAGAGCCATGAAAGGGAAGGGAATGTGGTGCCCTGAAAGGGATTAATGGGAAAGCAAGAAGAGCAACCACAAAGGAGTTCAACAAACCAGGAGACAACGGCAATCCCATGGAGAATTTGGTGGTAAGCCTGCGGCACCTGTCAGGAGGCGCGCAGACACACCCTCCGCGCTTCCTATCTGCGGATATGCGTGCGCAGGCCCGTGACCTTCATGTGGACACATCGAAGAGCACCCCGGCTGGCAGACCGGTGGACACCATCAACTAAAGAGAATCACGCAAAAGAAAATATGCAGACAACGCCGCTTCGCCAGGAAGCAAGGCGTGACTCCAGCGAAGGTGATCTTCTCAGGTAGAAATTTCCTGCTCTCCGAGAGCTGATCGATGATTCTCTCGGACTCGATCAGCAGATTTCACGTCCGCTTTTTCATCGTATCTTTTGGCGAGCTCTTGCGCTGCTCCGGCAGCGATCGGATCAATCCTGAGCGCCCTTTGCAGCATTGAGATCGCTCGCCGTGGATCGGCTTCCTTGGCACATGTGGTCAGCGCATCAACCAGTTGGCCTCGGATGCGAGCACGAACGCCTTCGGCCCACATGTAGTCAGTGTGAGCGGTGAAGTCATCGTCGAACATGGCCGCGGCAGTGGTGACGAGTGTGGCAGCGTCATCGCTGTGGTCGGCCTCGTCCAAGAGCTGTTCCACCCGCCACAGGTCACACACCACCAGGTCGGGATTGAGCCGGTAGAGGTCGCCGTCGTGGATGATGACCGCGGTCGCCTCCTCGCCCAGGAGAGGACGGCAAGCGGTGCGCACGGAGGTGCAGGCGTCGTGCCAGCGCCTGATAGCGCGATGTCCGGTGTCCTGGGGCCACATCGCGTCGACCGCGGCCTCCAGCCTCACCCCCGACGGGTGGGCGGCCAGGTAGCTCAGGACCTCGTATGCGGCTCGGCGGTGTGGGCGGACCTGGTGGCCGTGGACGGCCAGGGTGATGCGGCCGAGCACCGTGACGGACACCGTGCCTGCGGGCGCCTCTGCCTGGTGGGGCGTAGCGGCTTCTGCACCGGGCTCGGGTTCCGGTTCGGGCTCTTCGGTCTCGTCTGCCGCGTGGGCGTCTTCTGTGTCCTCGATGTTTTCGAGCGGTGTGTCGTGGCGGGTGAGCAGGGCCCGGTACAGCTCGGATGAAGCGGTGGTGGCCCAGCGGTGGCCCACCGCTTCAGCGAAGGGGGCACCAGCTGTGGTGATGACGCCGTGGGCGTCGATGCTCATGGTCGGGCCGTCGTCCTGGGGCCAGGGACCGAGCAGGATCGCGTGGAGGGGAGCGTTCGGGGTGTGGGCGAGCAGGGAGGTGACTTCCGTGGCCACGCCTGCGTCCGCACGGGCGAGCAGCACGAACTGCGGTCCGCCGGGGGGTGCGGTGTCCTGGTCTTCTGCGTCGTCGTACTCGTCGGCGGCCCGGTGCCGGGCGAGCACTTGGAGTTGCAGCAGGGTCAGGGCGTCCTCAACACCGTCGGTCACCATGATGGAGGCGTCCTCGTCGAGCTGAGGTAGGCGCCGTGTTTCGTCCAGCAGAGCGTGCAAGTCGTTGCTGGGCACGACGACGGTGAGAGCGCTCTCGCTGTGGTCCAGGGCGCGGGCCAGGAGCGTGCGAGCAGCGCCCTCCGCACCGGGACCGGTGACGCCCAGCCCGGGTGCGCGGGCCAGGTCGATCATCGCCAGTTCGGGACGCTCGTCTTCCGCGCCCTCGTCGGTGTCGATCGGTGCGTCTGGTGGAAGGGGTGCCTCGGTGGCGTGGTGTGCGGCTTCGGCCTGGTTGTGCGTGTCGGTGGAGGCTTCGTTCTGGTCCCTGGAGTGCTGTGGTTGGTCGCGGCGGCGTTCGAGGGCCATGCCGGCCACCACGCCAGCGGTTCCGGTGGTCATGGCCAGGATGAGGCCGCCGGGCAGGGAGAGTCCGACCGTGGGAGTGGAGGTCTCCTCGGGAGCGTCCTCGTTCTCCGGGCCGTGGTGTGTTGGCGGGGTGTCCGGTGCCGGGGGCGGGGTGAGGAGCACGCTGTAGGAGATCTCTACGCGGCGTTGTTCGGTGTCATCGGCTGAGTCGAGGAGTGCTCGGTCTCCTTCTCCTTCGGCGCGCACGGTGATCTCTTCGCCCAGGTGCGTACGCAGCTGCTCCGCGACCGTTTCCGCGCGTCGCTGGGACAGGTCGAGGTTGTAGGCGGCATCGCCTGCGGCGTCGGTGTGTCCGGTCAGCACCACGGGGATCTCTGGGGAGCCGTGTTGGTCGATGAGTTGGGCGATGGCCTTTACGTCCTGGCGCATCGGCTCGCTCAGTTCAGCGGAGTCGTAGCCGAAGGAGTCGATGGTGCGGGAGCGGTCGATGAGCACCGGCTCCTCGACGTCCTGCTGGTCCGCCTCCGTTCTGGCCAGGTCCTCGGCTACGGGTTCGGCGGGGGCTTCGGAGACCGTGGTGGCCGGAGCTGCGGCGTGGGCGGCGGCCGGTGAGACGGCGATGGTGCCCAGGGTGGTGGCGGCGAGCATCTGTAAGGGGCGCAGTGGCCGGAGCCGGGGCGGGCGGTGGCGAAAGCGCCTTATCGCTTCGGTGATCAGGATTGCCAGGTACAGGCTCCACAGCCCCCACAGGGCCAGGATCAGCAAGGTGGTGCCCACACCTTGGGGCAGGCGTGCGCTGCGCAGGTGCACCTGCACGCTGGTCCAGGACAGGTCGAGCACGGGCCAGGTCAAGAGCGTGGCCAGCCACGGCAGTCCGGCCAGGAGGGCGATGGTGGTGGTGAGTGCGGCGAGCTGGCGCAGGCGTGGGTGTGTCATGGGTGCCTCAGGGCGTGGTGGGTTCGGTGAGCGGGGTGGCGCTCGCTGTTGCGGATGCGGTGCGCGCGGCCAGTGGGAGCAGGCGGAAGGTGTAGGTGCTCTGGGCGGTGACGGTGACCACGTCGCCGTTGACTGTCGCGGTGCCCCGCACTCCGGCGTCGGCGAGGAAGGCGTTCGCGGCCGTGGCCGCGGCGGTGGGGTCCAGGGTCACGGTGCCGTCGGCCCGGTAGGCGGCCAGGTCGATCTGCTGGGCGCCGGCGCGGGCGGCTTCCTGGGCGAGCTGGAGGTTGCGGTTGCGCTCTGCCAGGGCTGCGCCGACGTCGAAGACGAGGGCGACCAGCAGCAGGAGGGCGGTGGCCATGATGACCAGGAACGCGGTGGCCTGCCCATGGTCGTCACGGGGAGTGGGGCGTCTCATGGGGTGCTCCGGTAGGTGTCGACCACCGAGGACGCGGTTCCCTCGATGGTGCGTGTGCCGGGCACGTGCAGGCCCACCAGGTCGGACAGGTTCGCGTGGCAGGTCAGGGTCACGTCCACGGTCGCGCCGGGGGTGAGTCCGCCGGTGTCCACGTCCAGGTCGTGGGTGGCGCAGCTCAGAGTGTGCGTACGCACCGCTTGGGCGGCTGCGGTCTCGGCCGCTGTGTGGGCGGCGGCGGGGGTGCGTTCCAGAGTGGCTGCGCGGGCGGCGGCGTGTGCTGCGGCGTCGGCGGCCATGCCCGCGCTCACCAGCCGGTGGACGAGCAGCACCAGCATCGCGATCAGGATCAGGACGGGGGTGAGCAGCGCCAGCTCCGCTGATGCCGACCCGCGGTCTGCCGCGTTGTCGTGGCGGGTCATGGTGGGCCTGCGTCGGGTGTGTGGTGTTCCACGGGTCCGGAGACCACGGCGTTCACGGGCCAGTCCAGGCCGGGGATCATCGTGGGCACGTGCGCGGACACCTGGACCGTGGCGGTGGTGTCGGTGCGCTCCACGGTGACGTCCAGGCCCTGGAGGAGATCACCGCGCAGTTGGGCCGCGACCTCGGTGGCGCGGGTGTGCCCGTCGGTTTCGGTGGCCTCCACCGCCCGGGCCGCGGCCTGGCCGTGTTGGGCGATGGTCTGAGAGATGTGGGTGGCGTGCGCCCACAGGCCGATCTGAACCACGAGCACCAGCAGCAGGAGCATGAACGGGGTGGCCACGACCAGCTCGGTGCTGCCGCGGTCCCGGTCGGGATCGGTGGAGGACGGGGTGAGGCCGCGCATCGGGGCTATCCGAGGGTGATGGATCCGGCCCACCCCAGGACGGCGTCGGAGATCAGGGCCAGGGCTCCGACGGCGAGGATGACCAGGGTGGCGATCACGGCGACGGCTTCGGTGGAGTAGCCGTCATCGGAGTGTGGGCGGGGGCGGTCGGGTCGGTTGAGGAAGGGAAACATCGTCTCCTCCGGTGCGCTTTCACAGGCTGGTGAGGATCAGGTGCAGGGCGGGGTAGCCGATGAGGATCAGAAAGCCCGCGAACAGGAGCACGGTCGGCAGGCTCATGCGTTCGGTGGCCGACTGGGCTTGTGCTTCCAGTTCGGCCAGGTGTTGCGTACGCAGGGACGTGGCCTTGGCGGCGAGGCTGGCGCGGACTCGGGCGCCGTCGGCTCCGGCCAGGCGCAGGCTCGCGGCCAGCTCGGTGGCGGCGGGAACGTCGTAGCGCTCCCCCAGATCCTCCAGGGCCGTCCAGGCGGGTTGGTGTTGGATGGTGGCGGTGTACAGGGCGGTGCGGATGCGGCGCATGGCCCAGGTGTCGCTGGCCCGGGTGGCGTCGTCCAGGGCTCCGGTAACTCCGGCGCCTCCGGCCAGGGAGATGACGACCAGGTCGCAGACCGCGGCGATGGTGTGGCGCATCTGTTCGGAGCGCTCCTTGGCCTGGTCGCGTACCTCCAGGTCGGGGGCCATCCACAGCACCGCGGCGAACACGGCCCAGGCCAGGAGACCGAACAGCGGGGAGAGCGTGAGGCCGAAGGCGGTCAGGGCAGTGGCGAGGAAGGACGGAACGGTCAGGGCCAGCACCGCCATGGCGGCTTTCTGGGACAGGTAGCCGGGTACGTCCCGGTCGCACGCGGCCAGGCGGCGGCGTGTGCGCTGGGTCGGCAGGCCCAGGGCGGACAGCAGGGGAACTCCGGGAGAGCCGAGTCTGCTCGACCATCCGGGGCGCTCGGCGGACTCAGTTGCGGGCTCGGTGACCGCGGTCGCGGGCTCTTGGAGGAGTTCGGCCAGGGAGGGCCGGGACAGGCGGGGCAGCAGCGCGAACCACAGCCCTGCGGCGAGCATGCACCCGCCCGCGACGGCGAGGAGGAAGGTGTTCACGTCACCACCTCCGGCTCTGTCTTCTCGCGGGCCAGCACCCGGGGGCCCAAGCTGGTGCGGGTCAGGCGGGCGAGCCATACCAGGCCCACCGCCCACAGCACACCGATGCCCGCCAGGACGAGCTGGCCGGTGCCGGTGTTGTAGGGGGCGAGGTAGTCGGCGTTGACCAGAGCCAGGCCCACCGCCAAAGCCAGGGTGGTGGCGGCGATGATCCGCGCGGAGGTGCGCACCCGCGCTCGGGTCGCGGCGATGCGCACCAGCATCGCGGCCTGTTCCCGAGCGGCCTGGGCCAGGCTGGACAACAGCGCACCCAGATCGGCGGCGTGGCGACTGGCCGCGCTGGACAGCGCAGCCACCACCAGATCCGCGGTGGGCACCTGCACCCGGACGGCGAACTCCCGCAGCGCTTCCTCGGGCGGTGTCCCCCGTTGAAGTTGGTCGGCCAGGTGAGCGACGTCGGCGCGAATGGGCTCAGGGGCGGTGGGGACGGTGTGGGCGATGGCCTGGTGCAGGCCTGCCGCCCCGGCCATGAGGTCGCGGATCTGTTCGGCCCATCCGGCGACCGCGTCCACCTGGGCGACACGGCTGGCGTGCTCGCGGTCGGGGCCCAGCAGGCGCGGCAGCCACCACATCCCGGCCGCCGCCAGGAGCCCCGCGACCGGCCACCCGGTGAGGGCTGCGGCCATCACACCAACCAGGACAGTGACCGAGGCCTGGAGGACACGGCTGCGGGACACCGGTGTTCGTCGCACACCCGCCCCCGCGTTCCGAGGGAGGTGCCGCACACCGGTGAGCAGCAGCCAGGCCCCGGCTCCCAACAGCAGACCGCCCGCTCCCCCGAGGGCCAGTGCCGCGGTCATCGTCGGTGTCCGTTCACGGTGTTCGGAGCGGCCATGAGCCGAGCCACGTCGAACCCTTCGGAGTGCAGCGCCCGGGCCGTGTCCGGGCTCGGTGGCGCGGCGGGAGCTCTCTGGCCGCGCTCGTGGCGATAGATCTCGTTGGAGACCACCTGGGTTCCGTCCGCACCGACCACCTCGCGGACGCTGGTGACGCGCCGCCCTCCCGTCGGGGTGGCGGACAGGTGCACCACCAGGTGCACCGCCGCCGCGACCAGCAAAGAGGTCGCCTCCAGCGGAAGCCGATCCGAGAGGGCCGCGTACGCGCCGAGCTTGGTGAACGCCCCTGCGCTGGAGGCGGCGTGCAGGGTGGTCAGGGAGCCGTCGTTGCCCTGGGACATGGCGGTCAGCAGCGGCACGGTCTCACTGCCGCGGGTCTCGCCGACGATGACGCGGTCGGGGGACATGCGCAGCGCGGCGCGGACCAGGTCAGCGACGGTGACCTCGCCCCGGCCCTCGGTGTTGGGCGGGCGGGCGTGCAGGGCGACGGCGTCCGGGTGGGCGGTCTCGTCGCGTTCCAGGGCGAGTTCGGGCACGTCCTCGATGGTCACCACCCGCTCCTGGGGCGGGATCTCCGTGGCCAGGGCCCGTAGCAGGGTGGTCTTGCCCGCGCCGGTGCCGCCGGTGATGACGATGTTGCGCCGCGAGCGCACCGCGGCGCGCAGCAGGTCGACCAGCATCTGGTCGAGGGTGTCCAACCGTCGCAGTTGGCCCAGGCCGGTGGTGTGGTAGCGGTGGCGGCGGATGGAGACGGCGGGCTGGTGGGAGACGTCGAGGATGGCGTTGAGCCGGGAGCCGTCGGCCAGTGCCATGTCCAGGATGGGGGCGGCCGGGTCGAAGCGCCGCTCTCCCATCGGGGAGTCGGCGGCGATCCGCCGTACCAGGGCCACCAGTTCCTCGGGGCCGTCCACGATCGCGGGAAGCCGTTCACGCCGTCCATCGGCGTAGCGCACCCACACCCGGGTTCCGGTGAGGTTGACGTTCTCGATCTCGGCGTCCTCCAGCAGAGCCTCCAGGGGGCCGAGCCCGCACACCCGCGCCAGCACCTGCCGGGCGATGGCCTCCTCGGTGGCCCCGTCCAGCACCGGTTGTCCGGAGGCCAGCGCGCGGCTGGCTCTTTCGTCCAGCACCTGGCGGATGACCCTGCGGGCCAGAGCCCGGTACTCCTGACCCGCGACCGGATCGGTGTCCGCAGCGTGCGCGCTCAGGCGCCGGGTCGCTTCCGCGGTGACCTGGCGTACGTGGGAGGCCGTCGTCTCGTCGCTCATGGCACCTGCCCGAGGAATCGCGCCACCGTCGGATCCACCGGATCCGTAGCGGCCGGTCGTGTCTGCTCTGCGAGGGCGCGGCCGAGAGCGCGCGCCTGTCTGATCAGAGGGCGCCGATCCAGGCGCGCCACCTCGCCCTGCCCGCTGAGGAAGGCGGCGGTGCGTGCGTCCTGTGGCACCTTCGCCCATACGGGCAGCCCCACCGCCGCGCTGATCTCCGCGCTGCCCCGGGGCGGATCGACCACGGCCAGCCCCAGACGGGGGCAGCGGGTGCGCAGGCCGGCCGCGGACTCCTTGGCCCGTTTCAGGTGCGCGACATCGCCCGGGACCACCAGCACCGCCGCGTCCGCCACCTCCAGGAAGGCCGCGGGCGTGGCCTCCGGCAACACCCGGCCCAGGTCCACGACCGTGATGTGGTCGCCCTTGAGGGCCTTGGGGTTGTGGGCCAGCAGGCCGACCGCTCCGGCGGTGCGGTCGGCCGTGGAGGGCGCCACGCACACCCGCACACCGCCCGGCAGCACCTGGGAGACCGCCGCGGTGTCGATCCTCTCGTGGTCCTGGCCGCTGCGGCTGGCCGCCGCCAGGTCCACCAGACCGGGCCAGACCGGAAGACGCCACCACGCGGCGACGTCACCGCCGGAGGCGTCTGCCTCCACCATCCACACCGGATCAGGGGCGGGCCAGGTGCTGGCCAGCGCGAGCGCCAGCGTGGTGACACCGGGAGCACCGGACAGGGAGAACACCGCGACCAGCATCAGTCGCCTCCGTGCGGGGTCTGCACCAGGGAGACCTGATCCTCGGCGGCGGCCCGGGCGAGCTGGGCGGCGTAGGTGCCGTCCACCACCAGGTCCACGTGCACCTCACCGCCCACCTCCTCGGTCAGCGGGGTCAGGCTCTGCACCTGCGCGGGAAAGGACGCGGTGTCGCTGCTCTCCCCCGTGAGGACCACCGTCACCTGCGAGCCCGTGCGCACCGAGGAGGGCACCCGCCCCGAGGCGAGTTGCACGCTGGCCGTGGCCTGCCCGGAGGCCAACTGCTCTCCGTCCGCGCCCAGGACCGCATCCGACAGCAGAGCGCCCTCGGTGACTGGGAGGGTGAGCGTGGTACCGACCACCTGCTCGACGTCGGAGGCCGTCGGCAGGCTCTCGGCCCCGGCCAGCTCGACCACCCGCACGTCGGCGGCGGTGACCACGTGCCCGGCCGGAAGGTCACCGGCCGCCACCAGCACCGGGGAGCGCTGGTCCACCTGGCTGAGCGCGACCACCACCGCACTCGCCCCGGCCACCATGAGCGCCACCGCGACCACCGCCGACCGCCACCGACGGGTAGTACGCCCCGACAGACGAACCGGTTCATCCTTGTCGCTACCGCTGGTCCGGGGGTCGGCTGTGGTCACCACGGTGTTCGCCTCCTCATGTCACCACTCCGGAGGACTCGACCACCCGCACCGTCGTGGACGTCTCGGTGGTCAGGGCGGGAAAGGTGCCGCCCTCACCGTCGGAGTTGGACCACTCCACCTGCCACGACAGGCTGGCGGTCACCTCGTAGCCGCTGCTGATGGAGGTGAAGGTGTGCCCGCAGTCCGGAGAGGACTCCGCCGGGTCATGGACATCGGGATCGTAGGCAGTACCGGGGCCCTCGCACTCCACGGTCGTGCCGTCGCCCATCGACCAGGAAAGCGCCGCCGGAGTGGCGGTCACCGTCACCGACCCGCCGGGCACGCTCGCGGTGGCCGTCTCCTCCTGCCAGGCGTCCGAGGAGATCCACATCCACACCGGAACCCGCACCAACACCGGGGCGTCCGCGCTCGGTGACATCGAGATCTCGGGAGAGGAGAGCTGGAACGCCGCACGGGCCGCGTACGCCAGGGCCTCGAAGTCGACCTCCTCCTCAGCCTCGTCAGCACCGCCGCCGACCGTGGCGCTGCACCGCGCCGAGAGGCCGTCGACCTCACACGCGGGCTCGGACGAAGTCGATGCCGTGCCATCCTGGCCGCCCTCAGGGGCTGGCTCTCCTCCGCCTGCCGAACCCCCTGGGTTCTCTTCTCCGGACTCGGCGGAGACATCACATCCAGGACCGCCATCAGTGCCACATTCGGCTCGACCAAGGAATTCATCCGCAGAAGCTGGCACAGTGACCGCGACAAAGGCGGCAGCCGCAACGGCAATCGTGAGTGATCTCCTCAGCATGTCCCTGGCTCCCATATACGCAGCTCAGATACACGCCATGAAAGTCCGTCGCTGTTCACCGCCGCATCAACCTGGCGGTTACTCGACGAGCCCTCTTCCCCTTGGGGGTCAGCGCCGTCCTGCTCCACCCACTCCGATCCGTCAAGGCAATCCAGAAGCGCAACCGTGTCCGGATTGTCCTGAGGGGATACCTCAACCACCTCTGGGTTGAGAACGGGTTCGCCTCGTACGTCGGCTTCGTCTTCGGCAGCCCCCTCCAAGGTCTGCCGCATCAAGGCAAGCACCTCGCCCGTCGCGTACTGCTCAAGCTCTGGTGGGTCGGACTCCCCTTCGTGGGAGGCTTCGACCACGACGTCCCACATGGACTCGTAGGCCTGTAGTGCTGCCTCTTCCGCCGTTGGCTCAGGCGAAGGGGACGAGTCGGAGGGCCCGCTGGGCTGGGGATCGGGCTCGCCTTCCTGCGGGGCGCATCCGGCGATGAGCGCCCCGAGCAGAATCACTCCGGTTGTGTGGAGCCTCATCGCACCTCCCGGTCCTCAGCAGCTCCTCACTTGGAGTGACGAGGCTAGTACCGGGCCGACCTGATTCCAATATGTAGGCGCCCTGGAACTCTGAACCGATAGGCGTTCCTCACCAAAAGGTAAGGCTCTGACTCGAAGAGAGGACACCATCATTCATGTTCTGGCCATCCTCTCCAGAGAAGACGAGCTGGCCACATAAAAAGATGCCCCGCTCCACCGGCGAAGAGCGGGACACCTGTTCAGGCATGTGTGTCCGTTCCCGGATGTCAGCCTTGCGAAGGACTAGACAGCACCCGTTTCACCCGGTGCTCATCCATGCAGAGCAACCGCCCTCTCCCAGACCAGAAAGGGCTGACGGGGCATGGAATACCGGCGCGGGTCGGACGGGTCGTCCATGCGGATCGGGCAGGAGTCGGGCACGGGCCTGACCGGTCGGTGTTTCGCGGTGGGAGCAGGGCGGGCAGTCCTTCGGCGGTGGCGGCCTGGCGGCGAGGAGAACGTCCTTCTCAGCCAGGACAGCAAGGGGAAGATAGGGTTCATGTGGCAGCGTTCCATACAGCGTTGTCCGTTCCCCGGGGCCGGTGGCACGGCTGCCGGGGGTTCTTGCGTTGAGGGTGGTTCAGGGCGTTCCCGGTGGGAGAAACTGCTCGCCCTCGCGGGCCTCGACCATCGGGAGGGTCCGCACCACGCCGTCGCGCCGCGCGGCGCGCTCGTCGGGCCGGACTTCTGGAAACCGCTGACGGCTCCTAGGAGCCTGAGTGTGCACAGGTCAGAGCGTCTGAGACGGTGAAGCGCAGCAGAACCTCCTTGCCTCCGGTCTCGTGTGTGGACCTCACTCCGCATTCGCCGTGGCAGGCCTCGTAGGCCAGGCGCAGCCCGCGACCGTGCTCCTTCATCAGGTCGAGGGGACCGGGCGCTTCCCGCAGGAAGCGGTCGACCAACTCCGCCGTGCGGAAGTCGCTGTCGAAGACGCCCACCCACAGGGAGGGGCCGTCGAGGTAGATCCGCAACCGCCAGGGCGCGCGCCCGTACAGCTCGGCGTTCGCGGCGAGCTCGGAGACGGCCTCTTCGATCTGGAACACCTGATCGGCGAGCAGGCCGAACCCGTCCAGAAGAACGCGGGCCGCTCTGCGCGCGAGCCTCGCAGGGCGGCAGTCCTCCACCAACCTGAGGTCGCAGACGCACTGACGTGAGTCCGGGAATCGGATCGGTCCGGGGCCAACAGGTCCGTCTCGGACCGGCATGTTCACAGCCATGGCAAGCCTCTCTCAGGGAAACCGCAGCGCCAGCACTGGATACCTGGCATGCTTACGCCCATGATGACTACGCACTACTGAGAATGCAAGGTATGCGTTCGCATCAATCGAAAAACCGAGATAGCTTGAGCCGGAGCACCATCGACACGCACAGCCATGCCTGACGGCGAGGGAGCGGGACCGTGCCAGCGAAGAAGCCCACACGTACACTGCGCATGCGAAGGCTGGCCTCCGAACTGCGGAGACTGCGCGAGTCAGCGGGCTTCAGCCGCGAGGACGTCACCGAGGCGACCAGGATCAACGGGTCGACGCTCTACCGCATCGAGTCGGCCCAAGCACGCCCGCAACTGCGCACCCTCCACACGCTGTGCGACCTCTACCGGGTCGGCGACGGCGAGCGGGAACAACTACTGGCCCTGACCAAGGACTCGGGCAAGCAGGGATGGTTGGAGACCTACCCGTCGGAACTGCCGACGGAGTACACCAACTACATCCTCTTCGAGTCCGAGGCCCGCACCATCCGCAACTACGAGTCCCTGTTCGTGCCGGGGCTCCTCCAGACCGAGGACTACGCACGGGCCGTCGTCAGGGGAACTCTGCCCCTGGCGACCGACGAGCAGGTCGAGGACCGCGTCCGTGCCCGCCTCAAGCGGCAGGAGTTGCTGCACAAGCCCGATCCGCTCCGGCTGCGCGCTGTCATGGACGAGGCCGTGCTCCGCCGGATCGTGGGAGGGCCGCGCGTCATGCGCGAGCAGCTGCTCCACCTGAACACCATGGCCAGGCTCCCCCACGTGGAGTTACAGGTCATCAGGTTCGAGTCGGGCGCTCACCCCGGCATGCCCGGGTCGTTCGTGCTGGTCGACTTCCCCGACCTGGCCGACCCGGCGGTGGTCTACATCGACAGCATGGCGGGAGACCTCTTCCTGGAAGGCGAGGTCGAGGTCGACCGGTACTCACTGATCCTTGAGCACCTGGTGGGCATGGCCCTCAGCCCGGAGCAGACACGCGAACTCGTCGCGGAGACGGCTGCGGGCATGATGGAAGAGAGCTAGGGAGGACAGGATGAGAGAGAACAGCGCAGGGCTCGGCGAATGGTTCACGAGCAGCTACAGCAGTGGCAACGGCCAGTGCGTCCAGGTCAGGCACCAGCCCAGCAGTGCGGCCGTCCGCGACTCGGTACACCCTGGGAAGGGCACGCTCACGTTCCCGGAAAAGGAGTGGACGGCTTTCCTGGATGAGCTGAAGTCCCGGTAGAGCACCGCGCACCGACGAGGCCGGGGCGGTGTGGGGACTCGACGAAGGGCTGCCCTCACTCGGCCCCGACACCGGGGTGCAGTCCGAGTACCTTGTGGGCCGCGACTCGGGCGACACCAAGACCGTGGTTCTGGGCTTGCTCCTGAACGTGAACGAGCTGGTGGTGGGGCCGAATGAACCGCTATCGCGGAAGAGCCCGATCCGCGGTGGGACCTCGGAGGGCAGACTCGCTTCCCGGATCGGTTACCGGTACCGGTACACAGCGGTCCTGCCCTCCAAAGCCTGCAAGGCATGGCGCGTGCGTTCCCACACGTCCTCGCGAAGAAGTGCTTTCGCCTGCTCAAGTGTGTACCAGCCGACAGCGCGTAGCTCTGGGTCCCTCGGTCGCAGCTCGCGTGCCACCTGTGAGGTGAGCGCGCCTCCATCGAAGACGAACATGATCAGGTCGTCCCACGGCTCGTGTGGAGCCACCCACTCCACACTCAACACCTCTCCCAACTCGACAACGAGCCCTGCCTCCTCGTCGAGTTCTCTCCGTGCCGCGTTGTGGGGGGCTTCGTTGGCCTCGGCCATACCGCCGGGCAGGTCCCAGAAGGGCTTGTAGACGGGATCGACCAGGAGCAGGCGGCCTTGTTCGTCGCGTATCAAGACCTTCGCGGCCACGCGCTTGCGGGCCTGGAACCGGTTCCCCGCGGCCAGTTGCTCATGCCAGGCGTCTGGGTCACGTACGTACAGGGGTTCGGCCGCGTCACCGCTCATGACGCCGCCTTCAACCGGGGAGCCCTGTCGGACCGCCCTGATCAGGGTCTCCTTCTGCTGCCGCGGCCGTGCGCAGTTCTTGCAGGATGGGGATGGCGGCGATCTTCGCCTCCTCCAAGTCCTCCCAGACGATCCCCGCGGGGCGGCGACGGGGTGGACAGGTGATTACCCCGTCAGGGGTGACGATCAGGTCCACGCTCACGTCGTGCCCGGTCTCCGGGATGGGTTCGTCCAAAACCTGGAGGGTGTGGACGGTGGTGACGATGAGGGTGTCCTCGTGCACGAGTCCGGCGTGGGCGAGGAGACCCATCTCTATGTCGGAGTACCCCGCGCCTTTGCCGATGCGTACGCCTTGGTGGTTGACGGCGACGCTGCCGCAGACGATGACGTCCACCGGCTGCATCCTCTCCGGACGGGTGCGCGGTGCGTGTTCAGCGGCTCCTGCGCCGGTGACAGCGAGATGGGTCGGCACGGTGAGAGCGTGGGAGTCGATGAGGTAGAAGGGGTCGGTGCCGGCGATCTTCGGCACCGCCATGTACAACAGCTTGCCTTCCTGCACGGCGGCGAGACGGACCTCGGTCTGGGCCTTGTCCGGGTTGGCCTTGACGACCCGGGCCCTCTGCCAACGCGGGTGCGCGGCCAGGTGTTCGGCTGCTCGGTCAGCACCGTGGAAGTTCGGAATCTTGCCGAGCACGGGGCCGGTACGGCCAGCGTGGGCTGTGTCCAGGCGTTCCCATACCTTCTGGCGCAGATGGTTCTTGGCCTCGGTGGTGTGGTTGGTGGTCATGGGTTCCTATCGGGTGAGCAGGTCGATGAACCGGTCCTGGACGTCGACGACGGCAGGAACAGTACGCCAGGGAGCGAGCTCTCGGACAACCGAGGCGATCAGAGGTGTCGCTCCGCCCGCGTGCGTGGTGCGGGAGAGATCCATGGCGTGGTGGAGCACGCTGGTGGCGCCTTCGATCTCCTGTTGGCGGACGTGCGCCAAGGAGAGATTGGCCAGCGCGATGCCACGCGTCTTCGGGCGATCACTGAGGACGTGCACTGCCTGTTCAAGGATGGATTGGGCACGAGACGGTTGGTCGAGTTCCAGATACACCGATCCGGCGATGCGCAGACGGCGTCCTTCCCAGGCACCGGAGTCGATATCGGGGGCTCCTCGGGCGAGCGCATCGGCATGGTCGAGGTGTTGCTCGGCGTCGAAGTGACTGTGGAGGCGGGCGTGGGCCTCGCTGACGTGCAGGGCGGCCAGGGCTCGCAGTTCCCGGTCCTCGTGTGCGGTGATCATGGCGCGGCGCGCTGTGACGAGTGCGAGTTGCGGGTCCGCTGTGGGGCTGTAGAGAGGGATAAAGGAGCGGCGCAGGAGGGCGTGGGCGAGAATGCCGTGATCTCCGATGGCCTGGGCTATGACGGCGGCTTCGTCCAAGTGTCCTATGGCGGTGTGTATGTCGCGGCGTTGTGAAGCGTCCCAGAGCACTTGACCCATGAGCAGATTGGATCGTGCACGCAATCTTTGAGCTTCATGCTCTGCGGACATGATTTGGGAAAGCTGTCCATGTAGTGGTCCGATCTGCGCCAGCACCGTCGTGGAGGGGACGGTTGTGTATGCCTTTTCAAGCATCTCCAATGCGTGAGCGCACTCCTCCATATCGAGGGCGTCTCGATGAGCGGACCACGGGGGCGAGGAGGCGTTGACCACCCGTTCAGGCCGAGATTCCTGGGGAGCCTCCCGAACCTGTTGGCAGAAGGGACTGAGTCCTTCGAGGGCGGTGTTGATCTTGTCGAGGTTCTTCAGCTCGACCTTGCCGGAGATGATGCCGGAGAGCGTGGACTGAGCCAGACCGGTGAGCTTGACCAGCGCTGTCAGGGACAGATCCGTATTCCACCGCACCAGGCGGATGACGGCGGAGGCGTCCCGCTTCTCCCACGCCTGCTGCATCTCGGGGAGTTCCCACACCTCAGGCGGGATACACCGGCATCCAGTCCGTGAGATTCCTGCCACTGGGCGGCCACACGCCCGGCACACCACAGCCTCTGCCGCTGGCGTTGATGAACGACCGTTGGGGGACGTCGCCATGGTGGACCTGGACCTACCGGGTGAGGGGTGGGGGCGCATGGGACAACGGTAACCACACACCGACGCCCAGGGCCACGCATGTCCGAAAAAGGACCAACAGCAACAGCGAAACAATTCGGCCATTATCACATCGGCTAATGAATGGCCATCGGTGGCGCCGATAAATAATATCGGTGCGCCGATACCTCAGACCCATTTGTTCCTTGACGATGAACGGGTGCAGCAGCCCTCAGCGGACCAGGCGAGAGTTTCAACGGTCCGTGACCACCTCTGCTGCACGTCGTACGCGGGCCGCCGGAAACGAGCTGGCCAGGAAGCCTCGCGATACCGGTGCTCCACGCGAACCACCTCCTTGAAATCGGAACTCCTGAGGACTGCCGATGGACACTCCCCCCGACCATGTCGTGCTCGTCGCCTCCGGCGGCCTGGACAGCACGACTCTGGCCCACCTCCTCCATGCCCGCGGCTCCAGGCTCACGTTCATGACCGTCGACTACGGTCAGCGCCACCGCATCGAACTGGCCTTTGCGAAGCGTGCTGCCTTGCGGCTCGGCGCGGACTTCGAGCAGGTCGACCTCTCCAGCCTGACTCCGGTGTTGGCGGGTTCGGCGTTGACGGACCCCTCCGTGGAAGTGCCGGACGGCCACTACACCGACGAGCGGATGGCCAGCACGGTCGTGCCCAACCGCAACGCCCTGATGCTGGACCTAGCGGTCGCTCTGGCTGTGTCCAGGAGCGCATCCGCTGTCGCGTTCGGCGCGCACGCCGGCGACCACCCCGTCTACCCGGACTGCCGCCCGGCGTTCGTCGAGGCGTTCGAGCAGTCGGCACGTGTGGCCAACGAAGGGTTCCTCGACCCCGGGTTCCAGGTACTGGCACCGTTCCTGACCATGACGAAGGCGCAGATCGTCTCCATTGGTGCCGAGCTCGGCGTGCCGTTCGAGGAGACGTGGTCGTGTTACCGCGGCCGAGAGGCAGCGCACTGTGGCCGGTGTGGGACGTGCGTGGAGCGGCGGGAGGCGTTCTCCCTCGCCGGAGTCCAGGACCCCACGACCTATGCCAGCACCGACCACACCGCACCGGGGCGGTGAGCCTGTGTACCGCATCGCGAAGGAGTTCGGCTTCAGCGCCTCCCACCAGCTCCCCCATCTGGGCCCTGAGCACAAGTGCGCGCGCCTGCACGGGCACAACTACACCGTCACCGTGTTCCTGTCCTCGCCCGTCCTGGACGAGCGGGGGTTCATCGTCGACTTCGCTGAGCTGGCCCCGGTCAAGGCGTTCCTGGACTCCTGCTGGGACCACCGGCACCTGAACGACTGCGTTCCCGTCCCGCCCACCAGCGAGCACCTGGCGAGGTTCCTGTTCGACTGGTGCCGGGACAACCTCCCCCTGCCAGGCGCGCGGGCGTTGGAGGCGGTGCGGGTGTCGGAGTCCGGCTCCACCTGGGCCGAGTACCAACCCGACCCGCCCGAAGCACTCCCGCAGGGCGGAGCGACGGGAGGAGCGGCGTGAACAGGCGCAAGGAGGTGGGAAAGGCTCCCGATCAGCGGGACCTGCTCATCAGCGAGATCTTCGGGCCGACCTTCCAGGGAGAAGGGGTGTCCCTGGGGCAGCGGGCCGCGTTCGTCCGGCTGGCCGGATGCAACCTCGACTGCGGCTTCAGCCAGGGCCCCGAGGCCGCCACGATGCGGTGCGACACCCCCTACTCCTGGAACTGGGAGGCGTTCGACAAGCGCAACCACAGCCGCCGCACGCCCCAGATGGAGGTGGTGGAGAAGGTTCGTGCGATCGGGGCCGATCTGGTCGTCTTCTCTGGCGGTGAGCCGCTGCTCCAACAGCAGGCGTTGGTCTGGGTGATGGACATGTGCCGTGCGTGTGGGATGCGGGTGGAGGTGGAGACCAACGGAACGCGCATCCCCCAAGAGACCCTGGTGGGTGTGGTCCACCGGTTCACGGTCAGTCCGAAGCTGGCGGGCAGCGCGGTTCCCTACGCGCAGCGGATCCGCCCGCAGGCTCTGCGCCGGTACATGTCCAGCGGCAAGGCCGTCTTCAAGTTCGTGGCCGCCGACCGGGGCGACTTGGAGGAGGTGGCGGCCTTGGAGCGTGACCTGGGGCTGGCACCGATCTGGATCATGCCCGAGGGCACGACGGCCGAGGCGGTCCTCGAACGCGGCCGGGAACTGGCCGATCCGGTGCTGGAGCGGGGATGGAACCTCACCACGCGCCTGCACACGCTGCTGTGGGGTGATGAGCGTGGACGCTGAGCCCCAGGGAGGGCCTGGACGGGGCCGTCGTTCCTCTCACCCCGGGTCGCGCGTGCAGTGGTGCAGACCCGAAAGCGGCGGTGTGGGGATCGTTCCTGCCGTCCAGACGAGCACCACCGTAGCCCACGCCCGGCCCGCGCGCCACTCCCTCATGCCGTTGTTGGGTGAACGCCAGCTCGCCCAAGCCCTGCGCCGCGCCGCCCGCCAATCCTCCTCTCCAGGGGCGGATGGGATGACTTGGGGGGAGTTCCGCAAGATCGCCGGGCAGCGTATCCCTGAGCTGGCCCGTGCCCTGCGCGAGGGCGCGTGGGAGCCGCAGCCGGTGCGTCCCCTCACCGTCACCACCTACACCGGCAAGCTCATGCCCGCGGCCATCCCGAGCGTGCAGGACCGCGTCGTGCACGGGGCGCTGCGAGCGGCGGCGGAGCCGGTGTTGGAGGCGTGGGCGTTCCACGACTGGGTGTCCGGCTACCGGCCCAAGCGCAGCCGGATCACCGCCGTGCGCGACGCCGCCCGCCATATGGGGGTCGGCCTGGGGTGGGTGGCTGATGTGGATGTGCAGCGGGTGAGCGAGGGCGGTGACGTTGAGGAGGTGATCAGATGGTTGGCCTCCTACGTCAAGGACGGCGCGTTCCTGGCCCGGTTCGCCACCGCACTCCGAGGCCTGCCCTCACCGCTCGTCCCGGGTACCGGGTTGTGGCCGCTGTTGCTGAACCTGCGGTTGCACCAGGTCGACGTGCCCCTGTCCGACCTGCCTGTGGTGCGTTTCGCGGACAACTACTGCGTCTTCGCCTCCACCGAGGCCGAGGCCGAGCGGTCGATGGCGCGCATCGTCCAGGCCTTGGCCTCGGCCGGGTTGTCGCACCACCCGGGCAAGAGCCGTGTCCGGGCGGTGGTCAATCCCGAAGACCTGTTCCTGATCGGAGGCTGAGCGTGACACCTGCGTTCTCAGAGCCGACCTGGGTCCTGGTGCCCGGCGGTACCTGCCTGTTCGGTGACAATGCCAAGCCCCTATCGGTTCCGCCCCTGCTGTGGTCCACCACTCCGGTGCCACACGGTTGGGTCGAACAGGACCGGCCAGATCGTGCGGCCCTCCCGCTAACCGGTATCACCCATACCGAAGCCGCCACTGTGGCGCGCCGGTTCGGGGGACGCCTGCCCACCTCGGTGGAGTGGGAGTGGATGGCCACAGGCCCCCGGCGTCGCCTCTACCCCTGGGGCGAGGAGCCTTGGAGTCCCGGGCTGGCGAACCTGGCTCCGGCCGGGATGGGAGGGCCCAGTCCGGTCGGTGCGCACCCTGCGGGTGCGACCCCTGAGGGGGTGCTGGATGTGGCGGGCAATGTGTGGGAGTGGACCAGCCGCACCACCATGGGCAACGGGGCGGTGATCCGTGGTGGCTCCTACGTCTCTCAGCCCCTCTACGCCCGCTGCACCTTCCTCAACGCCGCCCCGCGCGAACTGCGCTCGCCCGGCATCGGTGTGCGGGTGGTGCGAGAGCCATGACGGGCCGCCTGCTGATCCTGGGGTGCACCCGCGACAAGTTGGCGACCACGCGCCCCGTCCCCGCGATCGAGCTGTACACCGGTGACAGCGTTCCCTGGGTCCGTGACCGCCTGGACCCTGAGCGCCTGTCCCGCACCCTCTTCCTCTCGGGGCTGCACGGCCTCATCCTCGCCGAGGCCCTCCTGCTCCCCTACGACCGGCGCCTGCGCCCTGAGGACACCGGTGTCCTCAGCGAAGCCTCTTGCTCCCGCCTGCTGGCGTTCGCATGCCTGCACGGGGTTCCCGAACAGGTGCTCGTGGTCGCCGAGGCCGACTACACGGCTCTGTTGGAACCGGTGCTCGTCACGTGGGAGCGCACACGCTTCACCCTCATCTTCGACCCCTGCGCCTGGGCCGACATCGCCCGGGTCCTGGACTCCTGGAGTTGGACATGACCAACCCGCCCTCCCTCAGACAGCTCCTCGCCACGCGAGGCAACGATCACCGACCCCACACTGAGGCGTTCGAACACCGCACCGGTCTGGGCTGGCATACCCCCACCCCGCCCGACACCCCGGCGGCCCCGCTCTCGGTCGTCATCCCCACCCACAACGCCGCCCACAGCCTGCCCCGGGTCCTGGACGCTCTCCAGCTCCAGCGCACGGCCGGTCAGGTGGAGGTGATCGTGGTCGACGATGCCAGCACCGACGACACTCCCCGCATCATCAGCGGCCACCCGTGTGTGGACCTCGCGCGGCGCCTGCCCCGACGGGCCGGTGCCGCCTCGGCCCGCAACCTCGGTGTCGCGCTGGCCTCGGCGCAGACGGTGGTGTTCGTGGACGCCGACATGGTGCTGCCCGAGCACGTGCTGGCCGACATGGGAGCACGCGCCACCGCCGAGGCGGTCCTGGTGGGCTTTCGCCACAACCACCCCGCCCACCTGCCGCCCCCGGCCCCGGGTGAGCGGCCCGACCTGTACGCCGACCACCGGGTGAGCTGGCGGCCCCCGGCCGGCGTCCCCCTCATGTACTCGGGGACTGTGGTGGAAGAGCGGCGCGTCTTCCACCCGCTGGACGAGACCGAGGACCTGCGGACCCTGGGCCACGGTGCCCTCTTCTACGACTGGGACCTGCCCCGCATGGTCGTCACGGCGCTGGTGGGTGTGCCCCGCCAGGCCGTGCTGGAGGTGGGCGGCTTCGATCCGCGGTTCGGACAGGTGGGGTGGGGGTGCGAGGACACGCACCTGGGCGCCAAGCTCATCGCCCACGGGCTGCTCGTGGTGCCTGTGCGCCAAGCGGTCGGGTTCCACCTGGACCCCCCGGACGCCGAGGAACAGTGGAAGGGCAAGCTCGCCTCTCTGCCTGCGACGGTGGACCACTACCGCCGCCACCTGGACCGGCCCGCGCCCGACAAGGGCGAGGCGATGTTCGACGAGCAGGTGCGCCCGCTAGTGGACGTGTGCGAGGTGCTGCGATGAAGCGCGTCTTCTCCGCCGCCTACCGCGGCGGGCGTTGCCTGGTGCACGATCCCGCGACCGGCCTCACCCACACCAGCCCCTCCCCTGTCACGCTGGGGCGGGTGGAGTTGGACGAGGGCACCGTGTCCTCGTGGCCGATCGTCCACCCCGGTGAGACCGGTGCCCGCGTCCCGATCAGCGTGTGCTGGTCCCCGCTGGTGCGCTGCAACCTGAGCTGCCCGCACTGCCTGGACGACAAGACTCTGGCCGAGCAGGCCCCGGCCGACCGGTTGCGTATCGCGCGGCTCCTGGCCGGATCCCAGGTCATGGGCGTGGACATCTCCGGCGGAGAACCGCTCCTGCTGCGGGACCTGAGTTCGCTGTGCGAGGTGCTGGTCGGGGCTGGCCTGGTCGTCAGCCTCACCACCAACGGGTGGCACCTGGAGCGCCGGGCCCCTGAGTTGCGGGGCCGGGTGGACGCCGTCGCCGTCAGCCTGGACGGCCCCACCGCCCACGTGCACGACGCCTGGCGCGGGAAGGGGAGTTTCGACCGCGCCCTCGTGGGTGTGCGCGCCTGTACCCGGCTGGGGCTGCGTGTCCAGCTCCAGACCGTGCTCATGGCCGACACCACCAACCACGCCCAACAGGTGGTGGACCTGGCCGCCGATCTGGGGGCGGGTGGGGTGACGTTCTTGCAGATGCTGCCCATCGGCGACGGCGCGGCGCTCGCCCCCTCCCAGATGCTCAACGACACCGACGCGCAAAAGGTCGTGGACGGCCTCACCACCCCCAAGGGGGTCCAGGTCCGGTTGCGGCGGCGCGATGCCGCAGGCGGGTTCAGTGTGATCCGCGCCGATGGACGCCTGTGGCGCAACGCCCCCTCCGCCGAAGGGATCGGCGCGTTGAGGGTGCTGCGCGAGGCGGAGGACCTGGCACTCGACGGCAGGGACGGTTCGGCATGACGCACCCTTCCCCGACCGGACGCCGCTACTTCGGGCACCGCAGGATCCACCACGTCACCGAGCGGCGGTTCACCCAGGCCATCACCAACCTCGCCGGGCAGGTGCGTCTGACGCACCCGCGGGTGGGCCTCGTCGTCGGAGTCGCCCGCGGCGGCACCCGGGTCGCCACGGCCCTCGCCGGGCTCCTGGGCGTACCCTTCACCCTCGTCTTCGCCCGCCACAACACGAGCGAGGACACCCATCTGCCCGCCTCCGGCGACGTCACGGTCGACCTCACCGACCTGCCCGCTCACCTGTCCGACATGGCGGAAGGCACGGAGGTGCTGGTGGTGGACGACATCTGCGGCAGCGGCGCCACCCTCCAGGCCCTACGCCGCGCCCTGTCCCCTCATCTGGGCGCAGACACCACACCGGTCGAGGCGGTGCTGTGCCGCAACCTCGGCAGCGCCCATGCCCCCGATCTGGTGGTGTGGGAGGTCGATGACTGGGTGCTCTTCCCCTGGGAGGACCAGCCCGTATCCGCCCTACCGCTGGTCGAGCTTCCCGCACCTTCGGAAGGAAGGACCTGATGCGGCGCTCCTTCGCGTTCGTCCTGCTCTCCTATGCCCCCGACGTCGCCGCAGGCATGGAGCGGGCCACGGCCGGACTCGCCCACGGCCTCACCCAGACGGGACACGACGCCGTCATCATCACCGCCGCTCAGGTGCCCGATCGCCTCCCCGGGGTCGAACGCCTGCACTGCCTGCCCCTGCCTCCCTCCGGGGATGACGAGCACCTGAGGAGGGCCATCGTCGAGAACCAGGATGCCGTCCACCGCGAGTTGGGCGCGGTGCTCACCGCCCACCGAGTGGACACGGTGATCTATGTCGACGCCCTGTGGGGCATGGGGCGGGCCATGGCCGACCATCCGGCGCGTCACGTCCTGGCGGTGCACGTGGACGGGCACGACGAAGACCTCGCGCCGGCCCTCGCGGCGGCCGACGCCGTCATCGCCCCCTCCCCCACTGTGATCCGCCAGGCCACCGAACGCGGGTACCGGACCGGGGACTGGAAGGTGGTACCCAACAGCCTGCACCGGGAGCCCCCGTCCGCGCCGTCACCCGCACGGGTCGAGGAACGGCGCACCCGGGGTCCGGTGCGCGTGCTCGCGCGCCTGGGTCTGGAGAAGGGGGTCGACCGCCTGTTGGCCGCCCCGCCTCCCCGCGGGCACAGGGTCGACATCGCCCTGGCGCCCGCCCCTTTCGTCTCCGCTCCGGGAGCCCGGCAGCGGCTCCTGGACACGTGCCGACGCCTGGCCGATCGCCAACCGCAGGTCCGTGTGGTCGGTGGCGTGCGGTGGGAGCGGGTCCCGGTGTGGTTGGGTCAGGCCGGGGTCGTGATCGTGCCCTCCCTCAAGGAGACCTTCGGCCTGGTCGCTCTGGAGGCCATGAGCGTCGGGGTTCCCGTCGTGGCCCACGACGTGGGCCACCTGCCCGACCTCATCGGCGCCGAAGAGACAGCCGGGGGCGTCCTCGTGCCCCTCGGCCGTGGCGCGGAGGGTTTGTGGGAAGCCGCCCGCGACCTGCTCGCGAATCCGGTAACGTACCGTGCCAGAGCACAGGCTGCGTACTACCGCGCGCGGGACTTCCGGTCGTCCACCGTCGCCGAGTCATGCCTGAAAGCGGTACCCCGATGACGAACACGCCCCTGCTCCTGGTCGACGGCCACAACCTGTTGTGGCGCGCGGCTTTCGGCTTCCCCGCCGAGATCCGCTCCCGTGACAAGAGCCGCGACCTGACCGCGGTCTTCGGGTTCTTCGCCCTGCTGCGTGTGGCCGTCCGCGACGAGTTCCCCGACCTGCCTGAGGTCCTGGTGGTGTTCGACGGCGAGCACGGCAGCGACGATCGCAAGCAGGACGACGCCGGTTACAAGGCCAACCGCCCCGCCGACGATGAGGCCCTCAAACCGATTCTGGCCCTGCCGCACGTCAAACAGGGCCTGGACCTGCACGGCATCGCGTGGGTCGAGATCGAGGACGCCGAGGCCGACGACGTCATCGCCACCCTGGTGCACCTGGATCCGCAACGGCCGACCCGGATCTTCTCCACCGACCGCGACTACTACCAGTTGCTCACCGAACGGGTACATGTGCTCAACACGTGCATGCACCCCGGCAAACGCCACATCGGCCCCGCCCAGGTGAGCGAGCGCTACGGCATCAGCCCCGCGCAGTGGGCGTCCTTGCGTGCCCTGAGCGGGGACAAGAGCGACAACATCCCCGGCGTCAACGGCGTCGGGGACAAGACCGCCGCCAGGCTCCTGGCCAACGGCGCCCAGGTCCAGGACCTGCCCGACTCGGGCAGGCTCACCGGCCGGGCCGGGGAACGTGTCCGCGCCCAGTGGGAGCAGGTGCTCACCTGGCACCGGATGATCACCATGGACACCTCCGTCCCCCTCCCGGCCAAACCCACCGCAAACCCCTCCCCCCTGCTGCCCACACCCGCTGCGGTCGTGGAGAAGCTGGAGCTGTGGTGAGGCCGCCCGGGTCAGTGATGACGGTCATGGCCCACCCCGACGACGCCGAACTGTGGGCCGGAGGGTACCTGGCGCTGTGCGCCCGCGCCGGTTCCCAGGTCACCGTCGCTCTGTCTCGTCATGACCCCGAACGCGACGCCGAGGCCGAGGCCGGGGCCGCCGTGCTCGGCGCGCGGGTGCGGTGGCTCGACCACGCCGACAGTGCCGGCCTGGCCGCCCTTCTGGATCAGGAGCGGCCCGAGGTGGTCATCACGCACCCGGTGCGCGATGTGCACCCCGACCACCGCCGTGTGGCCGAGGCGCTGCTCGAAGCGCTCCCTGAGGTGGTGATCTCCACCGGGCACCCCCGACGCGTCTACACCGCCGACTCCTACAACGGGCTCACCCTGGACGGTGCGATCGCCCCGTCAACCATGGTCGACGTCAGCGACACCTTCGAGACCAAGATGCGGGCCCTCGCGCAGCACCGATCCCAACCGATCACCGAGCACTTCGGCCCCATGGCCAGCACCCTCGCGCGCCTGTGGGGCGGGCGGATCGGTGTGACGCACGCGGAGAACTACACTCCGCTGCCCGTCCTGGGACGCCTCCCTCACGCCACCCACCTGTAATCGTTCCCCCGCGAACCACACAGGAGTTCCGCATGCCCGGACTCGGCTCTGCCGTGTACCAGTACAGCACCCTGACCTCCTCTGCTCAGGCCGCCACTGCCCAGGCCCTGCTTACCTCCGGCACGCTCGGCTCGATCGGCGGCCACCACCTCCAACAGCTCGAAGACCGCGTGGCCGCCCTGACCGGCCGCGCCGGGGCGATGTCGTGCGCCAGTGCCTCCGCCGCCCTCGAACTCACCCTGCGCGCCCTGGACCTGGGGCCGGGCGATGAGGTGATCATTCCCGAGGTGGCGTGGGTGTCGTTGGGGGCCGCCATCGACCACGTCGGCGCACGGGTGCGGGTCGCGCCGGTGGGCAGGGACCTCACGCCCCGGTGGGAGGACCTGATCCCGCTTCTCGGCACCTCCACCCGGGCCGTGATCCTCGCGCACCTGCGTGGACGCCCCGCACCGGACACCGAACGCATCACCGGAGAGCTCCAGCGCCGCGGCGTCCTCCTGATCGAGGACTGCGCCCAGGCCTGGGGCGTCACCGTCGCAGGGCGCCCCGCTGGTGCGCGCGGTACCGTCGCGGTCTTCTCCCTCAACCACCACAAGCTCGTCTCCACCAGCGAGGGCGGCGTCGTGGTCACCGACGACACCGCCCTGCTGGAGCGGCTGCGGACCCTGGCCGGGGACACACGCATCGCCCTGCCCGGCCGGTGGCGGACCAGCCTGCGCCTCAGCGAACTCCACGCGGCCCTGGCCCTGCCCCAGCTCGACTTCCTCCCCGAGCTGACCGGGCACCTGCGCCACCTCCAACACCGGCTCAGCGTCACCGCCTCGGCCTCACCGCTCACCACCCACGTCCTCCCCCAACCGGGAGAGGGCGGAGAGGGGAACGGATCCTTGTTGGGGATGTGGGTGCACGACGCCGAATCGGCGCGGGAGCTGTCCGACCGGTTCTTCTCTCTGGGTGTCCCCTCCTGGCATCCGCGCGAGGGCGACCTGCACCTGGCCTCTTCCTGGCCCTCCCACCCCGCAGGGTCGCGTGTCGACCTCGGCTCCTACCTCGACGTCGGCGTCCCCTACCTGCCCCAGGAGCACCACGACGCGTTCCTGTCCGCGTTCACCGCCACCCTGTCCGAGGTGGCCCGCTCCCGAGACGGTGCTCATGCCTGAACAGATCCCTGCCCGGTGCGTGATCGTGGGGTGCGGGATGGTCGCCCGGGAGTACATGGCCACCCTCACCGCCCACCCCAACCAGGTGCGGGTGACGGCCTGCGCGGACCTGGATCCCGTCCGGGCGCGCGCCTTCGCCGACCGCCACGACCTGACGCCGGTCACGGTCGAACAAGCCGTGGACGGCAGTGCGGGCGACCTCGTCGTCATCCTCACCCCACCCCACACCCACCTGCCACTGGCGGAACGGGCCGTGGCGGCAGGGGGCGCGGGCTNACGGGCCGTGGCGGCAGGGGTCGCGGTCTACCTGGAGAAACCCCTGGGGGACGACGCGGCGGCAGCGCGCCGCCTCCTGGACCGCGCCCAGGCGCAGGGCGTGCCCATCGGGTGCGCACCGGACACGACCCTGACCCCGTCGGCACGCCTGGCGGCGCAGCTCATCAAGGAGGGGACACTCGGAACCGTCACCAGTGCCAGCGCCACGCTGGTGGGGCCGGGCCCGGAGAGCTGGCACCCGGCGCCCCAGCCCCTGTACGGGCAGGGTGCCGGGCCGTTGCGGGACATGGGGCCCTACTACCTGAGCATGCTGGTCCACCTGCTCGGCCCCGTCTCCACCGTGCACGGCTCCGCACAGCACCACCGCACCCCCCGGCACACCCCCGGCGGCGAGAGCTTCCCGGCCCAGTCCTCGACCCACGTCAACGCCCTGCTTGGTTTCGCCTCCGGTGCCTCGGCCACGCTCACGATCGGATGGGACGGGGTCATCTCCGGCACACCGCACCTGGAGATCCGCGGAACCAACGCGACCCTGGCGCTCCCCGACCCCAACTTCCACCACGGCGCCCTGAGAATGCGCCGCTCCTGGCGCGACCCCTGGGAGGAACTCCACCCGCCCATGGCCGACCCACCGCCCGGCCGCGGCATCGGTGTCCTCGCCATCGCCCGCCACCTCACCGCACCCCATCCCCCGTGGGACAGCGCTGAACTGGCGCTCCACGTCCTCCACCTCATCGAAACCATCGAGCACGCGGCCACCCGCGAGCCCTGCCCGGTTCCTGCCCACACGCGATGACAGAAGAGGCACCATGGTCCACCACTCCACACCCCACCTGCGGGACAGCACCCATGCCTACCCGCAGGAAACAGCCTGGTGCCGCCTGTCCCAGTACCTGGGCGAGGACTTCCAACCCCGCCTGCTGGACTTCGACGAACTCCGCCGATACCTCGACCGGGAGTGGTACGACCTCGGCCCCGACTTCTACACCCACAGCCAGGGCTACCTCTACGACCTGACCCACTTCCACTACATGGAGGCCAAACGCACCTTCCTCCACGCCCTGCGGGCCTTCGCCGACCACCACCGGCTCACCGCCATCGCGGACGTGGGCTGCGGTATCGGCCTGGACGCCCAGGCGCTCCTGAACGCCGGGTATGACGTGCACGCCTACGACCTGGACAACCCGTCCCTGGCCTACGCGCGATGGCGTTTCGACAAAGACGTGGGGGCCGATGAGCGCCTCCACGGCCTGCCGGAGTTCCCCCAGCACGACTACGACCTGGTGTACGCGGCCGACGTGGTCGGCCACAGCTCCGACCCGGACACCACCATCGTCACGCTGTTCCAGGCCGGCCGGTACGTCTGTGTCACGTTGCCACCTCACAACAGCCGCCACCGCTACGGACCCGTCGACCTACACCCGCAACTGGACCACGGACGCGTACTACCCCTGATGCAGCGTCATGGCGAACTGGTGCAGATAGAAAGCACGCCAGGGAGCACCATCTCCTTTTGGCGAAGCCTTTCCACCACCTAAGAGCTCATCTCACTTGGGTTCTCGGTAACCCAACCGGGTGTCGATGGTGGAACAGCTCACTCCGGACGGGCTGTGGAAACTGTTCCAGCGAGTGATATCCGAGGCGCCCACCCGCCCGCAGGGCGGCGGGCGGCGCAGACACGGCGACCGCCAAGTGCTGGCCGCGATGAACTTCATGGCCACCAGCAAGCAGAGAGCGGCGAGGGAGCCGCCGAGACCACGGAACCCCCCACATCCAGCGAGTGCAATTTGTAGTGTCTCAACTACTCTTAGTTTCGCGACGGAAAGGCTTCCATGGCTTCTGGCATCGTTCCCGGCAAGCGCTACAACCTCATGCACCACAACCGAGGACTTCACGTTCGGGCCCACACGGACTGGGACTGGGTCTTCGCCGCCGACAAGGAAGGAGACCCGGGCGAGCCGGTGATCTTCCACGAGCACAAGGACGGCCGCTACCTCATCCAGCACACCTACTGCGACTGGGGCGGCTACGACCACTGGCAGCTAGGAACGACGGGCGTCAGCCTCAACAAGCCGGAGTCCGCCACCGCCTGGGACCTCTACCCGACCGAGAACGGGTTCGTGCTGGGCAAGGGCGAGAACTACCTCATCCTGCCCACCAGCGGAACAAGGTGGCTCCAAGGCAAGTTCCACCTCAGTTCGGGAATCTCCGCTTCGCTCGACCTCTCCTCGCCGAACCTGTGGAAAATCGAAGGCCCCCAGGCCAAGGGGATAGCCGAGTTCCAGGCGGTCCCGGCCTGACCCTCGCCTCCTTGGTCAGACTCCCGGCTGACCGGTCCCCCGTACAGACAGGCGGGGGACCGGCCCCGCCCAGAACGAGCACAGCAATGCCGCGCGGACGCAGCCTGGCAGCGCTCCGCGTCCTCACAGTGATCAAGTGGATCTTCGACCCCTTCGTGCCCCGATCAACAGGATCCGGACCCGTCCGGACCCCCTTGAGGGCACACATGTTCACCGGGTCGATCGCGCGCCACGACCAATCCAGTTCGCTACGAGAACCGAGTTCGTCCAAGACCAACCGGCACAGCTTGACCCAGCCCGTCTCTGGACCCACTCGGTGAAACGCCAGTGCGGGGTGGCCCGGAGGGGCCGAACACCGACGGGAGTTGGGCCCAGGTGCAGCCGCTGCTGGCCACGAAGATGATCGCGGCCAGCACCTGGCGGTCGCTGTGTCTGCGCCGCCCGCCACCCTGCGGGTGAGTGGGCACCTCGGGCACCAGCCGTTCCGCCATCGAAACTGGGCCGGGTTACCGAGAACCCAAATGAGATGGGTTCTAAAGCCGCACCCCATTGATGTCCTGGTCAACGTCAATACGAGCGAGTGCACCAAAGGTAGCAATAAGGACATCTGAGGCTCTAAATTCTGCGGTCTTCATCGGGCACTACCTGGGGATCGCGCTCACGCAGCAGGCGTCCACGGCCATGGGCGCTTCCCGTGGTGGCCGCGCAGGCAGTCGATTCTGAGCTGGGCTTCAGTGCGCATCCGCTCCTGGTCAGAGTGTTGGACGAAGTACAGGGTCATGCGGAGTTCGCGCAGATCACGCATGAGGGTGAAACCGGGCCAGTCGGTGACGTCGTGGCCGCCGTAGACACGGACGAAGCGGTCGTACTCTTCCCGGCCAAGCCAGGGCACCGAGCTGGTCTTGATGGCGGTGGAGACCAGGTCCCATTCGGGTGGTCCCACCGAGCAGCGCTCCAGGTCGAGCAGAACGGCGCCGTGGGTGTGCCGGGCGACGTTGCCGATCCAGGCGTCGCCGTGAACCACGGTGTGGGGGCGACCGTCCGGGAGTTGGGACCAGGCTTCGCGCAGGGAATCCAAACGTTTCCTCAGCCAGGCCACATCCTCCTCGGCCAGGCCCACGGCGTCGTCGATGCGCTGGGGCAGGCGGACGAAGGGATCGAGGTGCCCGAGATCGAGGTGGGTGGGGAGGGGAAGTGCGTGGAGGTCTCGTAGAAGGAGCGCGACGTCCTCGACAGTTCCAGGAGTGTGCTCGGGCAGCACCTCCCAGAAGGTGACCGCGCGGCCTTCGATCACGATGGGCTGCTCAACGTCCAGGGGCGTGGTGACGGGAAACCCGTGATCGGTGAGCCAGCGTGCGACCACGACCTCACGCCGGGCCGCCTTTTCCTGTCCGGGGCGAGCGATGCGGGCCACCAGGTCGGGGAAGCCGATGATCGCGTTCTCACCGAGACGGATGGGGGAAGCGGTGGCGAGGGATCGGTTCAGGCCCGCGTGGGTCAGGGCCTGGTCGAGGATGTGCTCGTACGCGGTTGTGCGCGGGGGTGTCATGGATGGGCCTCGAAGCGGTCCGTGATGTGGCGACTCAGGTCAGCGGAGTGGGGGAACGTGGTGGCGGCGAGTTCTCTGAGGTCGTCCTCGGCTCGGCGGGACTGGACCTGTCCCATGTCCTCCAAGGCGCGCAGCGTGGTCCCGTGTCCTTACTCGGGATCAATGCGCATCTGGAGTGAGGCGAGTTTGATCCCGGAGATGGCGCGGGAACGGCAGTAGGCGTCGGTATGGCCGTCGACCGCCGTCTGGAGTCGCTCCTGCGCCACGGGCATCGGATGAAGACGGGCGATGGCCAGGTCCCACAGGGCGTGTCCGGTGTCTCCTGCGTGTTGGGCGGCGTCGTAGTAGCCCATCCACACCGGGGGTGGCACTCGGGCTTCAGCGGCGAACGCCTCGTCGGCACCGTCGATCGCGGCCAGCGTCTGTTGCTTGTCTCCGAGTTTGGCGAAGGCGCGGGCGCGGGCGGTGAGGAGCATCGCGACTTCGGGTGGGGAGAGCCGGTCGGAGCGCACCAGGGCGAACTCAGCGTAGGTGAGGCCCGCGTCGGGATCACCGCACCAAATCTCCTGGCGGGAGCGGTGGGAGAGGATCTTGGCGCGCAGGTGCCAGTCGTCGGCGTGCTCGGCTGCCTGGGTGGCGAAGGCGAACATCTTGCGGGCGTCGTCGTGGGCGTAGGCGTCGAAGGCCATGAACCCGCAGACCATGGCGAGCCGGGCGACGGCTGAGAAGGTGTCCGAGCGCAGGTAGGTGGGAATGTCCCGGTCCAGCAGGCCGATCGCCCAGCCGAGGTGGGCGTTGACGGCGGCGCGTGCACCGCTGCCCCCGTAGGTGTGGTCCCATCCGGAGAAGACGGTGGAGGCTTGGTTGATCTGGTCGAGGTCTCGGGGATGGACGGTGGCGAAGTCTGTTCCCAGGTCGGGGAGTCCGAGGAAGGGGACGACCACGGCACCGGTGCCAGCCACTTCGAGGAAACGTCGTCGCTTCACATCCTCCAGCTTCCCCGCTGAAACTGCGTCAGGGACATCTCCAACTGGTTCGATCTGAGTGACCGTGGTCTCATCCGGGAAGCGGCGTGCCGCGGTGTGAGGCCGGAGTATCCCGAGCCCTTCCAGCGCCACGTTGATCTTGCCGAGGTTCTTCAGGACGATCTTGCCGGAGATGATGTCGGAGAGCGTGGACTGGGCCAGACCGGTGAGCTTCACCAACGCCGTCAGGGACAGGTCGGTGTTCCACCGCACCAGACGGATAACGGTGGAGGCGTCCCGTTCTTCCCACGCCTGCCGCATCTCGGGCAGCTCCCACACCTCAGACGGAATGCACCGGCACCCGGTCCTGACGCTCGTCGCCACCAGGCGGCCACACGCCCGACACACCACCCTCTCTACCTCTGGCGTCGGCGCACGCCGACCGGGACGCATCCCGGCGTCGAATCCTGGTTTGTCAGATGAAGGCTGGGGGCGCATGGAACAACGGTAACCACATCCCAATTCCAGCGCCGCATTTGCCCGAAAAAGGACCAACGCCGAGCGCGCAACCGTTCCGCTATTACCATATCGATTGAAGATTAGCCATCGGTGGTGACGATATTCTTTATCGGCACACCGATACCTCTGGGCCGCGTGGGATTCCACGATGGGGCGCATGAACACAGCCCGCCCCCAGGCACCGGACCGACCGAACACCGACGGCCCACCGCAGTGCCTGCACGAGGAGATCGCTGCACTGGCTGTTGAACAGGGTCTCGACGTGTTCGTCTTCGCTACCGAGGGGCGCCTCATCGGCGCCAGCCCCGGCTGCTACGCCCAAACGATCGAACAGATCGCCGCGACCAGCTCCGGGCTGGTCAACGGGGCACGCGGCTACGGCGACCGCACTCAGGTCGGAAGCGTGGAGCGCCTGGTCACCCGATACGCCGAGAACGCTCTCATCTTGTTGTCCATCAACGAGGCGATCTGGGCGGGCTGTGTGACCGAGGTCGATCGGGTGATCGAGACCGCTCGCGTGCTGTCCTTGTTCGCCGAGCGGATCGCTTCTCTGGTTCCCAGCAGGGTGGGGTTGAGCCTGCCTGCGGTGGCATTGGCGGAAGCCGGGAACGAGGCCCGACGGTGACCACCTCCCGGCCTGTGCATTCTTCCACCGCCCCTTCCCCTTACGTTCCGGAGAACCCGCCACTGCCCATGGTCGGGGAACACACGCTCGTCCGCTCGGTTGGCGCAGGTGCGGTCTCCGGAGCGACCGAGCTGGACCACCTGGTGGCATCCCTGTGGCGGCTCGTCCACGACCTCGGAGATGTTCGGACACGCCCGTTGTCGGTGTTGGAGATCGCCTCACGGTCCGGGCTCAGCCGCGGCACGGTCATCTTGGCCGTCACCGAACTCCTGCGCCGTGGGCGGGTGCGGGTGAGTCGTCCTCACACCGCCCCCCGCATCCCCATCGAGGAGGTGCGCGACGGCCTGTCCGCCACCCACTACGACCCTGTCCTGAGGTCGGCGAAGATATTGGTGTTGGGCACACCCGAGGTTCTGGCCCGCCAGTTCGTGGGGGCCTGCTCCCATACTCGGCCCCTGGCCGTGCAGGAGACGGTCGTCGTCCCCGGTGATGACGCCAAAGACGGAGCTGGGCAGGTCCGCTCCAGGTCCTTGTTGATCTCCATGGGATCGCTTCCGCTCGGCCCCTTGCACCTGTGCTTGCTCGCACTCCCCGAACCCGGGGTGTGGGACGCGTTGTGGCCGAGCGCGATCCGGGACGCCTGCGGCACGACCCTGCTCGTCCACCCCGATCACCTCGATGCCGCCGAGCGGGCACTGACGGTGCTGCGTCGCTTGGAGTCACCCGTACAGGTGGTGCTCCATCACCCCGACGGCACCGATCCCGACCCGGTAGTGGTGGCCGAGGCTCTCGGGCTCTCCCCAGAGGAGGTGACGTTGGCCGACGTGCGCTCCGTCCCGGCCGCCCGCACCGCCTTGCGCGACCTCATCCGACAAGACCCCCGACGTCCTGACCGGATCCATCTGCGCACCCCGCACCACCCCACCGACAACGACGACCAAACGCCCGCTCCCGTGTCTCCCGAGGAGGGCCGCCGATGAGAAAGATCCTGATTGTGGGGGCCGGCACCTTCGGCCTCCAGCTCGCCCACGGCCTGGTTCGCTTCGACTACGACGTCACGGTCGTCAACGGATCCAGTAGCGAGGAGATGGTCAACCACCTGGACGGCATTGGCTCTGGCCCAGACCTGGTCGCCTCCACGCTCGGTGTGGATCAGGAGCAGGTCACCGTCACCGACTCCCGCTCCTGCTCCCGCCCGGCGACCCGCTCCTCGCTGCACCAGCTTCTGCGACGCCTGGAGGTCTCGTGAAGATTTTGATCGTGGGCGCGAGCCAGGGCGGGCTCCAGGCCGCGCACCGGCTGCTGCACCTGGGCGTGGACGTCACGCTGATCACCGCGCGCTCCACCCTGGAGATGCGCCGGGGGCGGGCGCAGATGACCCAGCTGACCCTGCCTTCGGTCCGCGCGGTCGAGCAGGAGTTGGAGCTGGACCTGTGGTCCGCCATCGCTCCGGCCTACCGCACGGTCGCGCTGACCACCGTCACCGCCGACGGCACCAGTGCGGGGTTCACCGGCGACCTGGGCGGTGAGGGCGTGGCTGTGGATCCGCGGATCAAGATGGCCGACTGGACCGAGTACTTCGAGGACAAGGGCGGCAAGGCCGTCATCCACGGCGCCACCGTCACCGATCTGGAGTACTTCACGCGGATGTTCGACGCGGTCCTGGTCGCGGTGGGCGCAGGGGAGCTGGGCCAGCTCTTCGACGCCGACCCCACACGGCCCCTGGCCGCCGAAGCCCAGGTGGTCTCCCAGGCCTACGTCCACGAGTGGCCGACGGTTCCGGGTCAGGATCTGGAGGTCTACTCCACCAAGGCGGGGGTGGTCTACGTCATTCCGACGCTGACCAGCGACGGGCCCGCTCACTCGGTCATGGTCTCCGCGACCCCCGGTGGTGTGCTGGATCTGTCCACCGAGCCTGTTCACCGGCCCGACGTGCACGCCCTGCTCCCCCAGCGTCTGGAGGCGGTGCTGCCGGAGGTGGCCGAGCGCTACCGCTGCGCCGAGCTGGTCGAGGGCTCCGCCGCTTCCACCCTGGTCCGTCGGATCACGCCGGTGGTGCGCACCCCCGTCGCGGCCCTGAGCGAGGGGTTCGTGGTGGGCATGGATGACTCGGTGGTGACCACCGAGCCGCGCACCGGGCAGGGGTGGGCGATCTCCACCAAGGGCGCCCGCCACCTGGTGGAGCACATGACCGTGCACTTCGACCGGCACGGCGGATTCAACCCGGCCTTCTTCACCGACACCTTCTCCGCCCTCTGGCAGGAGGAGATCCGGCACACGAGCAGCTTCTCCCGCATGGTCAACGACTTCCACACCGGACGCCTGTCCCCCACGGTGCTGGAGGCCATGGCCCGCGCCCACATCGAACCGGCTTACGCCGACCAGTGGGTGCGGGGCTTCGACAACCCCCGCCTGCTCACCGGCCTGCTCCAACTCTGATCCCCCAGCAAAGGACCTGCTGCACCATGCCCGACCCCACCCCCATCTCACGCGCCTGGGTCTCCGCGCCCAACCCTCGGCTGTACAGCCACCGCAACCTCCAGCGGTACCGCCGCCTGGTCGTGGACAAGTCCCACCGCCTCGCGTGGAAGCTCGACAACACCGAACTGTTGGACCTGTACCTGCGCCACGCCAGGGAACGACACCTCGAAGTCGGCCCTGCGGACCTGCACTTCCTCAGCCTTACGCCCGCGCCGACCCTGGCGCACCTGTGGCACGTGGACGTGCTCGACATCAACCCGGCCCCGCTGGACACCGCGCGGGAACTGCTCACGGGCCGGGCCCAGGTGGACACGCACGAACACGACATCCTCGCCGCGCCGTGGCCGATCGCCGCCCAGTCGGTGGACTCGCTGGCCTGCGGCAACGTGCTGCACTGCCTGCCCGGAAAGGGCTTCGCTGCCAAGAAGGCCGTGTTCGACGAGATGGCCCGGGTGCTGACCGACGACGGAACGGCGTGGGGCTACACCCTGCTGGGTGCTCAGGACCCGGCGATCTCCCCGAACCTGCTCGCCCGCTACCTGATGCACCGCTACAACCGCGCGGACAACATCTTCCACAACACCGGTGACCGTCTCACCGACCTGAGCCGCGAACTGGACGCGCGCTTCGCTGAGGTGCGGCTGTGGGTGATGGGCTGCGCCGCGGTGTGGGTCGCCCGGGGGCCGCGCCGATGACCGCCGCCGCCTTCACTGGACGCGAGCCGGTCGCGATCGTCGGCATGGGCTGCCGCCTCCCCGGAGGCATCACCTCCCCCTCCGGTCTGTGGGAGGCCCTGGTTCAGGGGCGGGACTGCGTCGCCCGCATCCCCGAGCACCGGTGGAAGACCATGGTCGAGCACCTGCACCCCGACCAGGTCCCCGCCACGCCGTTCCCTGCCGGGGTGGTCGACGTCGACGCCTTCGACCGGGAGTTCTTCAGCATCGGCCCGGACGAGGCCGCGGAGATGGACCCCCAGCAAAAGCTCCTGCTGGAGACCGTTTACGAAACCCTCGCCGACGCCTCCATGCGTCCCTCCAGCTTGGCCGGGTCGGGGATGGGGGTGTACGTCGGAGCAGCCAGCACCGACCAGGCGTCGATCAACTTCGGTACCGGGCACCGAGCCGGAGTCCACACCGGCTCCGGGGCCGGGATGGCGATTCTGGCCAACCGCGTCTCCTTCCTGCTGGATCTGGCCGGGCCCTCGCTCACCTTCGACACCGCCTGCTCCTCCTCGCTGACCGCGCTGCACTACGCGGTGCGCGACCTGCGCGCCGGAGCGGTGGAGACAGCCATCGTCGCCGGAACCAACATCCTCACCAGCCCAATCATCACCGCCAGCTTCGTCGAAGCCGGAGTGCTCGCCCGGGACGGGCGGTGCCGCCCCTTCGACTCCCAGGCCGCCGGGTACGTGCGCTCGGAGGGCACGGTCGTGCTCGTCCTCACCCGTGCGGCAGTTGCGCAAGAGCAGGGGCGTCGGGTGTGGGCGCACGTGGCCGGAACCGCCATCGGCCACGGAGGCGCCTCCCAGCACCTGCTCCGCCCACGCGCTGAACGCCAAACAGCGGTGATCCGCCAGGCCCTGGCCGACGCCGCCGTCCACCCGGACCGGGTGGGGTGGGTGCAGGCGCACGGCACCGCCACCCGCGCCGGGGACCGCATCGAAGCCGAAGGCATCGCTCAAGCTCTGGACCGGGACACGCCTGTGCCGGTGGGGTCGGCCAAGGCCGCGCTGGGCCACCTCGAAGGCGGCGCCGGAGCACTGGGGGTGATGGTCGCCGCGCTGGCCGTCCACCACGGCCAAATCCCGCCGACCCTGCACCACCACACCCTGCGCCACCGGTTGGAAGGGCTGGTGCGGGTGCCCACCACCGTGCAGGACTGGCCCACAGGCAAGCCCGCCGAACAGGAGGGAACGCGCGTGGCCGGGGTGAGCAGCTTCGGATTCGGTGGGGCCAACGCCCACGCCATCATCACCAACGCTCCACCCCTGGAGCCGCCACCGGCGCAGGATCCGATGCCGCTGCCCGAGATCGTCCTGCTCTCTGCCCATAACCCGGCCGCGCTCGCATCAACTGCCGGGCATCTGGCCGAACGCACCCCGCAGGGGCGATCCGTAGGCACGGTAGCCGACACCGCTCTGGCCCACGGCCCCCACGATCGGCACCGGGCCGCCGTGGTCGCCGCCGACCTGGGCACCCTGGTCCAAGGGCTGCGCAGCATCCAGGACGGCGCACCCAACGCCGACGTAGTCGGCCTCGGATGCGCGCCCGATGTGCGGCCTTGGGTGGTGTTCGTCTACACCGGACACGGCGGCCACCACCCCGACGCCGGAGCCGAACTGCTGCGCGTACCCGCCTTCGCCCACGTTCTCCACGAAGCCCGGGAGGAGCTGGCTGAGCACACGGGCTATCCGGTGTGGGCACCGGGCCAGGGCATCACGTCCTTCATCGACGCCCAGCACTGCACCTTCCTCACCCAGGTCGCGCTCACCGCGCTGCTGACCGACCGAGGCATCACCCCCAACGCGGTTTTAGGGCATTCGGTCGGGGAGATCGCCGCCGCCCACACCGCCGGGGCCCTGCCCCTGGACTCGGCCGCGCGGGTGCTCGCCCACCGCAGCCGCCTGCTCAGCGGGCTGGCCGAAGCGGGCGGACTGCTGGCTGTCCGCGCCGGGGTCGAGGAGACCGGTGAGTTCTTGGCCTCCTACGACGGGCGGGTATCCATCGCCTCCTACAGCGCTCCGCGGGTGCAGGTCGTCGCTGGGTCGCACGGGGATCTGCTGCACCTGCATACCGTCCTGGACTCCGAAGGCGTGTGGAGCAGGCCGGTGGCCGATGTCATCCCCGCCCACTCCCCCGCTGTGGACCCGCTGGTCCCCGCGTTGGAACAGGCCCTGGCCGGGTTGCACCCCCAGGCGCCCCGGGTACCGATCATCTCCACCGCCTACCCACACGAGGACACAGCCGAGGCAGGAATGTGGGGGCCGGTGTACTGGGCCGCGCAGGCCCGACAGCCGGTGCGGTTCACCGACGCCCTACGCACAGCCGCCCAAGACGACGAAAGCGAGCCGGTGGTGTTCGTGGAGATCGGACCGCGGACACTGCTGGTCGAGCACATCGCCCACACCGTCGACAGCTCCCACCACACCGTGGCCGTGACCACCGACCCCACCGGGCTCGCCCGCGCGGTCGGGGAGCTCTACACCCGCGGCGTCACTCCCACGGGACCGACACATCGTGCCCATCCGGACCTGGTTATCGTCCCCGGCTGGGACCACACCAGGGCATCAACGGCGGGGACCGTGCCCGGACAGGTCCAACCACCCACGCCTGACGGGGTGGCGGAGCACCTGACCGCCGAGGTTCGCCGATTGCTTCATCTGCCTGATGGGTTGGACATGACGGCGTCCTGGACCGAGCTGGGCTTGGAGAGCCACCAGCTCCTTCAGCTCACCTCCCGGCTACGCCGCGTTCCGGCCTGGCGACACGTGAACATCCAGCTGTTCCTGCCCAACCGTTCTCTGTCCCGGGTCGTGGAGGACCTCCAAGCCCTGCTCCCAGCAGCGACCACTTCCGCGGGGCGTCCGTCCGTTCTCCCCTGATCCCGGAGCGGCGCCCCAGGGGTGTCCCCGCTCAGGTGGAAGCGGGCGGGGGCACCCCCACACCCCTATGAACTCTTCAGGACCACGCCATGTCCCTCTTGCCCGACGCCCGTGCGGCCTGCCGCCGCACCGACATCGACCCCGACGCCCTGTTCGTCACGGGCCGTGCCCAACACGAGGTCACCCGTATCTGCCGCAGCTGCGCGATACGCCTGCCGTGCCTGCGCGAGGCCTTGAAGAACCAGGAGGAGCACGGGGTGTGGGGAGGCATGACCGCACGCCAGCGCCGCCAACTCCTCCACCAGCACCCGACCGATTGGAACCAGGTGATCACCACCCTGGCCCCCACCGTGACAGGAAGACGATGACCGAGCCGTTGAGTGCGCAGGAGTTGTCGAGCGCTCCCGCCATCATTCGCCACCTGGCCGCCCACGGGCGCCGCGCCACCGTGGACACCACCATCACCGTGTGTTCGCACGGATACCGCGTCACCATCTCCTCCGCCAAGCAAGACCGCCGCATCCAGGCGCACCTCATGCGGAAGGGACGCCGTTGGTGGCAGGAACTGGCGTTCTTCGAGGGCGAGACCGAAGTGGACGTTGAGGGCGGGCTCGCGGAGATGATGCGCCTGCTCAGCAAGGCCGGTGACCGGGTGGGCTCCCCGGCCGCGAACACCCGCCACCAGGGCACCAACCCCACTCTGGCCACGCGTTCGCACACCATCATCCGCGTTTGAGCAGCCACCCTGCTTCGACACCAGCCGACACCCGCACACGAAACGAGCCCATGACCTCTTCCACTTCTGCCTCCCACTCCGACCACAGCGCACCCGGCCGTCGGTGGTTGCCGCCCGCTTCACCCTCCGCAGTCCGGAACACGCAGCCGTGGTTGAGAACGGGGGAGGCTTACACCGGGCTGATGGTGTGCTGGGCGATCAGTGGCGGCTACACCCTCGCCCTGGCATGGGCGGACGCCTCTTGGCACCTCTCCACCACGTCCTACGTGGGCATCCTCGCCGCCATGTTCGGTCTGGGCCTGCTGGCCCACCGCAACAACCGCAACGGCTACGACCTGGTGGGCATCTTCCCCGACTGGCCCGAGACCAACGAGAACAAGGGTCGGTGGCGTGGCCAGTGGTGGTCCACGTTCACCTACGCCACCGCGGCGCTCCTGGCCGGAATCGCGCTCTACACGGTCCTGTACCTGCTGTTGCCCGCCCACCTCACCGGCCACTCGGTCTACGAGTTCACCGTGCGCGAGCCGTTCCTACACGCGGTCACCGTCGGCGCGACCGTCGTCCTGCTCTCCGCGGCCGGACGTCCCGCCTGGGAGGTGTACACCACCTCGGCCCTGATGACCACGGCAGTCTTCGCCGTGCCCTTCGGCGTGGCATCTGTGGCCGCCGCCGTACCCGCGCTCTGCTTGGTGTGGCTGTATCGGCGCACCAGGCGCCTGAGCCCGTTGCTGTTCGCCGAGGTGCCCGCCGTCCTCATCGCCGTGGGCCTGAACTACCTGACCACCAGCCTGCTCCTCGGTGGTGGCCAGTGAACTCTCCCGCTCGCTCATGCGTCGGCATGCTCCCAAAGACGAACCCAGATCTCGTGTAGAACGCGCGTGGGCGGGGGCGGGTGTGATGTTGCTTCCACTCGGATGGACACGAAGCGTTGCAATCCTCAGCCACCCCGGAGGGCGGCTGCCACGCGGCCGCGCTCGATCTCGGCCCGGCGGGCCAGGGGTTGCGATCCTCAGCCACCCCAGAGGGCGGATGCCACAGCCTCTGAACAGGAAAAACACCCTGGCCAGAGACATCAAACATCATACCGAAAACAGACTTTCCCCTACACAAATACACAAAGCTCGTTAGGAACCTCCCGGGGATTCGATGATCGCTTGAGGTTCCCAACTACAGCACCAAAGACTCTGCGTGCGGCAACCGCTGCGCGATCCCCAACGTGCCCACAGCACCGAAGGTGCCCTTCGGAACCCGATAGATGCGGATGCTGTCCTGGGTGTCATCGATAATCCGCCCGATCGCGTCCGTCAGCTTCAACAGATCCGCAGCGGTGCACACCACCTCGAAAACGGACTTCTGCACGCGTAGCCCATATCCCTCGCAGAGCTTGGCGACCTGACGCAGACGTCGCTCTCCCTCTGTATCGATGGTGGATACGTCGTAGGTGACCAACAGCTCCATCACAACGTCCAGGGAAGATAGGAAGGCATGTCCCCACGCAGATGCCTGGCCAGCAGACGCGCTTGGGTCGAGGGCAAGAGCGCCACCGGCACCTTTCTTCCCAGAAGGCGGTGAGAGAACTCCTTCTTACGGTGCGCCTGCCACTGGGCGAGTACCAGCTTGCGTCCTTCTTCGGTGAGCTGCACGGCTCCGCCCGGCAGCGTCTCGAAGTGCTCGACACCGACCTGCTTTCTGTTGACCAGGGTCAACGCGAGCCGGTCCGTTGCGGGGAGCCCTCTCCGCTACGGCCCGTTTCGGCCTCACCAGAGGAGGAAAGAGGCGTTAGATGGCAGGGGCGCGTGTGGACCCCTTCCACTGATGACGACGGAACGGAGAACCATCCATGGCGAAGAACGCCGAGGGGAACGAGCATCAGCAGGGTGGCGGTCTGTCACACCAGACCAAGATGTACCTGCGCTTCGCAGCCATGATCTTGACCGCCATGGTCGTCATGTACTGGACCATGTTCGTCAGCACGTGGGAGTGGAGCCACGTGCAGTGGAGCGAGAGTCGCCTGTTCATGGCACTCACCATGGGCGGCGCCATGGGGCTGATCATGCTCGCGTGGATGCTCAACATGTACAAGAACATGAAGGGAAACATCGCCATCGTGGTGGCGAGCCTCCTGCTGCTGGGCGGCGGCGTGTTCCTCGACCGCAGCCAGACCACCGTGCAGGACACCGCCTGGATGAGCTCGATGATCCCACACCACTCGATGGCCATCACCCGGTCCGAGCGCGCCGAGATCACCGACGTCCGGGTGTGCCAACTGGCCGTCGAGATCATCGCGGCCCAGGAACGGGAGATCAGCGAGATGGAGTGGCTGATCAAGGACATCGAGGAGAACGGAGAGGCCGAGACGCCCGAGGAGGCGAAGGCCCGGCCCGTCCCCGATTTCGAGGCGTCCCCACTGCGTGAGTGCCCGCCGGACTGACCTGGGCAATACTGCTGAGCGTCCGGGGTCGTGCGGCAGGGCCATGGGGATCCCGGTAGTTATCGTGGAAGATCCGACGCTTAGGGTGTCCGCCAGTAGGCAGTGACTTTGTCGGTTTCCGCCCACAAACGGGCACGGTAACGCGATCGTGGAGTTGTTGACGCTCTGCGATCGGGAGGTACCGTTCCCGCTATCCCATCCTGCATCGTGGAACCCCTGCGCGAAGAGTTTCTCGCGTAACTTCCCCCACGAACCGACACCCACCCGCCGGGCTGCCACAACCCACGCATCCCCGACGAGGTGGTCTTCGACAAACTCATCTGGGCCCTGGTCACCGGAGTAGGCTACGAACGCGTGGGTGAACGACTTCGGCAAGCTCAGGCGGTGCACCGAACGCCGCCGGGCATGCGTGGAGTTCTACACCGATCTGGCTGCCGCGATCATCACTATCCGTAGTCTGAGTCGACGGGCGTGGGCCCGTTACCGGTGGGATACCCGGCCTTCCAGCCCACGCATCCGCTGACTATTGGCGGACGCTCTTATTATGTCGGATTCCCGTGTGAAAGGCCTTTCCATCGACGCGCACACAGCAAGGGGCGGATGCGGTGACCGCATCCGCCCTGTTCGCGCTACAGCCGCTGGGGCGCCTCGATACCGAGGAGGTCCAGGCCCCGCTCCAGCACGGCCGCGGTGTGTGCGGCCAACGCGAGCCGGGACTCACGGACCTGTCCCTCGGACTTGAGCACCGGGCAGTTCTCGTAGAACGAGCTGAACTGCGTGGCCAGCTCGAACAGGTACGTGGCCAACCGGTGCGGCTGAAGTGGTTGAGGGCCGCCTGCACCGCGCCGGGGAAGCGCGACAGCGCCAACACCAGGTCGCGCTCGGCCTGCTCGGTCAGGACCACCTCAGTACCCAGCGCGGGCGTCTGCTCGGCGCGGCGCATGATGGAGCGGATGCGCGCGAGCGCGTACTGGAGGTAGACGGCGGTGTTGCCGTCCATGGCCAGCATCCGGTCCCAGTCGAACTGGTAGTCCTTGACTCGGTCGGTGGACAGGTCGGCGTACTTGATGGCGCCGATGCCCACCGCGCGGGCGATCTCGCCGCGCTCCGCCTCGGTCAGGTCGGTGCGGTCGGCGACGATAGCGGCGGCCCGCTCCATGCCCTCGTTCAGCAGGTCGGTGAGCTTGAGGGAGGCTCCGGCGCGGGTGCGCAGGATCCGGCCGTCCTCACCCAGGACGCTGCCGAACCCGACGTGGGTGGTGGCGGTCTCCGCACTGATCCACTCGGCCTTGCGTGCGGCGGCGAAGATCAGCGCGAAGTGCTGGGCCTGCGGGGAGCCGACCACGTAGATGAGGTGGTCGCCCTTGAGGTCCTGGGCGCGGTAGCGGATGGTGGCCAGGTCGGTGGCGTCGTAGCCGAACCCGCCGTCGCGTTTGCGCACGATCAGCGGCAGCGGGTTGCCCTCGCGGCCGGTGAAGCCGTCGAGGAACACGCACAGGGCGCCTTCGCTGACTTGGGCCAGACCCCGGCGGGTGAGTTCGTCGGCGACGTCGTTGAGCCAGGGCTGGTAGGAGCTCTCGCCCTTGTAGTCGTCGGGGGTGAGCTGGACGCCGAGCAGGTCGTAGACGGCTTCGATGTGGTGCTTGGACTCGGTGAGCAGCCGCTCCCACAGGGCCAGGGTGTCGGGGTCACCGGCCTGGAGGGCGACCACGCGGGCGCGGGCCCGGTCGGCGAACCCCTCGACGTTGTCGAACTTCTCCCGCGCCTGCTTGTAGAAGACGTTGAGGTCGCTGATGCTGAAGTGCTGCTTGTCCAAGCCCTCGTCGACCAGGTGCTCCACGAGCATGCCGAACGGCGTTCCCCAGTCCCCGAGGTGGTTCTGGCGTATCACCTCGTGTCCGGCGAACTCCATGAAGCGGACCAGCGCGTCACCGATGATGGTGGAGCGCAGGTGGCCGACGTGCATCTCCTTGGCCATGTTCGGCGAGGAGTAGTCGATGATGACGCGTCTCGGGGCTCCGGGTTGGTAGCCGAGCCGGGGGTCGGCGGCCAGGGCCGCGGCGCGCTCTTGCAGCCAGGTGTCGGAGAGGGTGATGTTGATGAACCCGGGTCCGGCGACCTCCACGTTCTGGGCCATGTCGCCGAGGTCGAGGTGGGCGACGATGTCAGCCATGGGGCCGCTGGCACCCTCGTCCTCTCTTCCCCTACCTGCGCTGGGCCTGCCGCTCTCCAGGATCTCCGCTCACGAAGAGAGGGGCGAGGAAGTGACCGCCTTGGGGCACGATTATGGCGATCATCGCAGCGGTCACCTCCTTCGTTGGGCCTTCCCCGTTCTGGACGGGACTCAGGACGGACGGTCGGATCTGGCCAACATACGACGGCGCCTGAGGGAGACCCATATGGCGAGTACCAGGACCGGCAGCGCGTTCAGCACGGGCCCCAGGAGCGAGAACTCGCCGGGCGGGCTGCGCAGGAGATCGACGTTGAGCTGCTGGCGGATGGCCAGCAGCCCGAACAGCACGCCACCCACCACCGCGACGATCGGCCACGAACGTAGGCGGATGTTGACCCAGCGGCCTGTCATCATGCCGAACACCAACCTCAGAAGAACGACGACGGCCCCGACGACCAAAGGGATTCCGAGCGGGTTGTACCGCCAGGACTCGGCCAGGTCACCGCTCATCGCCGCCCACACCGAGCGGGTCCCACCGCACAGGGGATCCATGATCCCCAGGTAGTGGAGCGGCCCGTGGATGTCGACCGGCGGAAGCCCGAAGACCGCCATGACCGCACCGAGAACCAGCCCGATCAGCGCCAACCAGGCATACAGCCGATGGTCGTCGTACTCCTCGACCCGGAACTCGAGCGATCGAAGCCATGCGGACATATCGCCTCCTTTCGTTATCCGCGCGTGTTCGGGGATCGCGAAAGCCATCAGATCTCGGTAGTCGCACGGAAGATACGTCTGGGTGACTCGGGTGCACAGGTCCGGAGCAGCCAACGTCCCCGGGGTCACAAAGGTAGGGTGCAGCCACCTGCCAACCGAGTGAGGGTCATCAGCCCACCTACGGGTAGCAGACCGAGGACGCCCCCACTCGGTGCGACCACCGATGGGCTGAGACGGATCACCTTCCCGGCGTGAGCGTTCACCCGTCCTGTGAACCCACCGCTTCGAATGTCTGGCCTCCGTCGGAGGAGACCACCAGCGTTCCGCCGGCTGCCACCACCACATGGTCGGCATCGGCGTGGATCGCCTCAGGCTGTTCTCCGACTGTGCCCAGCGCCTCCCAGTTCCGACCGGTGTCCTCACTCCGGTGCACGGCTCCGCCTGCATCGATGCCGTAGACGGTGTCGGATCCCCGGACCCAGACAACGAACACCAGTGGCGGAGCTCCGTCGACCTGCGTGAAGGAGCGGCCACCGTCCTCCGAGCGTCGCAGGCCCTGTTGTGTGGTGGCCAGAACGGTCTCCGCGTCCTCGGAGACGGCCAGTCCGATGGCGTTCAGTTCCGGGTCCAGGTCGTACCACTCCTGGCCGTCGTCAGTCGCGCGCAGGGCACCGTCGAACCCGATCACCGTGTCTTCGGTGGCCGCGAGCGCGTGGAAGTCGGACTCACCGACTCGCGACAGGGGTTCCCACGTGCGTCCTCCGTCGGTTGACTCGATGAGACCGACCGGGTTGGGCATATCCGTGTCGGGACCTGGGTGACCGCTGGCCACCAACCTCCCCTGACCCGCGTCACTGATCCCCATGAAGTCCACCACCGGGCCGACGGACTCGACTTCGCCGTCTTCACTGACATGGAAGATGCCCTGGTGGGTGCCCAGGATCCAACCGTCCCCGTCCAAGTTCGCGACGATGCCGTGCACGTGCTGTATTTCGGCAGGCGGGGCGCCCTGCTGTTCGGAGCCGGGTGAGGGGTCGGTGCTGTCACCACCGGTGGCGGCACAAGCGGTGAGCATGGCGAGTGAGGCCAGGAGAGCGAGAGTTCGGAGGACAAAGGCAGGTGTGATCGGCATGAGCGCTGATCTCCTTCGGTGTGAGGGTGGGATGGGCGCATCGTGCGCGCCCATCCCCTTCTGCTGTCGGATGATCAGGCGGTGTAGGCGACCACCCCCATCATCCCGGACTCGCCGTGGTAGAGGTTGTGGCAGTGCGTCATCCACAGTCCCGGGTTGTCGGCGTCGAAGTCACAGGTCAGCGTCTGGCCGGGCAGGACGTTCAGTGTGTCCTTGCGGGGTCCGTCCGTTCCGATCTGGACGTGGTGACCGTGCAGGTGCATCGGATGCCACATGTCGGTGGTGTTGGTCAGGACGAGCCGCACCCTCTGCCCGTGGGAGACGGTGAAGGCCGCCGCGGTGGGGTCCTCGTGGTCGTAGGCGCGCCCGTTCAGTCCCCAGTCGAAGTCGGCCATCGACCCTGTCAGCCTGATCTCATGGACGACGTCGGGCTCCGCCGCGTCCAGGCGGACGCTTTCCTCAGCGGTCAGGTCGGTGGCCACGAGCACCCGGCCGTCGAGTTCCTCGGGACGCACCCGGGGATCGGGTACCGAACCCGAACCGGTTCTGACCAACGCCAGTCCCGTGGCGTCCTTTCCCTCGGCGAGCGCGACGAACGGGAAGACGCCGTCCGCCAGGGTGGCCAGGACGTCGTAGCGCTCGCCCATGCCCATCAGCAGCGCGTCGGCTTCAGTGTGTTCGACCGCGTAGCCGTCGGTGTGGGTGACGGTCATCGTGTGGCCGCCCAACGCGACCCGGTACGCGGTGTCGGCGCCGGCGTTGATCAGCCGGATCCGCACCCGGTCACCCGGTGCGGCCTCGAAGGTGCGCGGATCGTTGGGCGGACGCCCGCTGACCAGGTGCATCGGGTAGTAGACATCTCCGGCGTCCCCGCCGAGCAGGTCACTGGTGGCCCCCATCAGGGTCGATCCCATCCGCATGGGGCCTCCTCCCTCCCCCATGCCGTGACCACCGTGGTCCATTCCCGCGCGTAGCTCCTCCAGGACCTCGTCGGGGGTGTTTTCGACCCCGTCCAGCCAGTCGTCCAGGACGATGACCCACTCCTGGTCGTAGGACTGCCGCTCGCGGGGATCCTCCACGATGATCGGTGCGTACAGGCCTCGGTCGAACTGGGTTCCCACGTGCGGGTGGAACCAGTGGGTGCCCGGGTTGGCCGCGATGAACCGGTAGTCGAAGCGCTCGCCGGGGGCGACCTGCTCCTGGGTCAGGTGAGGAACGCCGTCCATGTCGTTGCGCAGGGCCAGACCGTGCCAGTGCACGCTGGTGGGGTCGGGAAGGTTGTTGACCAGGGTGGCGGCCACGGTGTCTCCGGCGCTGACCCGCAACTCGGGGCCGGGAAGACCGCCTCCGTAGCTCCAGGTGCGCACCCGGGTTCCGCCCAGGTCGAGTTCGGTCTCGGCGGCGGTGAGCGTGAACTTACGCTCGCGCCCGGTGGAAGGCCGTCCTGCCTCGGTCATGTCGACGATGTCGTCACCGGGACTCACCAGGGAGGAGGCGTCGGTGCGGGAGCAGGCTGACAGGAGGACGGCCCCGGACAGGGCGATCCCCCCGCCGACGAGGGACCGGCGGGTGATTTCTGGCATGGCTGAACTGTCCTTCGCTCTGCGATGGGAAAGGGCGTGGGAGTTCCGCCGGGTATTAGATCCGCAGAATCGACAGTTCGGACAGTTGGGGAGGCTGGGGAGGAGGGCTGTGAGCGAGAAGCGGCGGCGACTGGAGCGGCACAGGGCGCAGCAGTACTCCGCCGACGGGAAGCGGCGCGGGAAGCGCGAGCTCGGTCTTGGCGTTCAGGCATCCGGTGTTGGAGGGAACGCAGTCGGAATGCGTGGCATTCGCGTAGTCACCGTGCTCGGCTTCCATACCCCCGAAGGCGTGCTCGGAGTGTTCTCCTCCTGAGGAGGCGGTGACGTGGACCGTGGGAGCAGGTGCCGTGACGGTCTCCCACACGACCACGCCGTGGTGACCGAGGAAGAACAGGGCGAGCATCATCGTGGCGAGCGGCAACACCAGGCGCGCAGCAAAGGAGCGGCGCGTCGAACGTGCCCTCTCCAGCACCGACCACACGCCCCGCGCACGATGAAGGCGTCGGCCGGGTCCGAGTGCTCCTGGTGTCACGGGGCCCACTCTAACTGAGATACGACCACGGGGTATCTCCTCATCATGCCGTCATCGTCTCCGCACGATCCGGTCACGCACCATCGTCGTCACCGCGGCGACCTCCTCAATACGCAGGAAACGCCCCACCAACAGGAACAAGGGGATTCCGCACACGCCTCCGACCGCCATTGCGGCCACGGCCGTGACCGTCTCACCAGCGATCCGGTCCTGAGCGAACAGGAGAGCTCCCGCGGCCAGTAGCACGGAAGGGACCGCAGCGATGTGCAGGCGGACTACCGTCCACGTGATTCGACGTCCGTCAATTCCTCCCAGTCTGCGGCCGAGGACAGCACCTCCGATGAGCAGCCCGCACACGTAGGAGAACATGAACCCGCCCGCGACGCCCATGACGACCTGGTGCGGCGGAAGGATCCAGTAGGAGGCCAGGGCGATCACGGCGTGCACCGCGACGTTGGCGATACTGGTCAGGGCCGGGGTACGTGTGTCCCCGGAGGCGTAGAAGACGCGCAGCATGAGCTGGTAGACGGTGAAGGGAACCAGCCCCAGGGCGAAAACCGTGAGGACATGGCCGATGGCACGGGCGTCCTCGACCGAGGTGTTACCGCGGGCGAACACCAGGACGCACAGGGGAACGGCGTAGACGGCCATCACAAGCGCTATGGGGACGAGCAGGGTCGCCACCGTTCTCAGGCCTCGCGAGAAGTCATCCCGTACCCTGCTCCACGCGTTGTCGGCGGCATACTCGCTCATTCGCGGCAGTAGAACGGTGATGACCGAAACCGCCAGGATCGCGTAGGGCAACTGGAACAACTGGTAGGCGTAGTTGTAGGCGGTCAGGCCTGCCCCGACCCCCGGCTCACCGGTGGCCGCCGCGACACCCGCCCGGTTGGCGACGTTAGCGGTGATCAGGAACCCCGTCTGCATGGTGCACACGAGTACGAACATCCAGCCGGCCGCGCGCAACGCCTCGCCGAGCCCCGAACCCCTGAGGTCGAGGCGGGGCCTCCACCGGAAACCGGCCGCACGCAGCGCCCACTGCAAGGTGAGGGCCTGAAGCACCATGGCTCCGGTTGTTCCAAGCCCCAGAAGGATGACTTGTGTGTCGGTGATCGTCCCGGCGGTGACTCCCGGTTCCGAGACGAGGAGGAAGGACAGTCCGACACAGATGATGACCACATTGTTGAGCACCGGAGCCCACACGGGCGCGCCGAACCTGCCACGGATGTTGAGTAGGGCGTTGGACACACCGCTCAGTCCGATGAAGAAGATCTGCGCCAGCAGGAAGCGGGCAAGCAGCACCGCGACGTCGAACTGGGCATCGGTGAACTCCCCGGCGTAGAGGCGGATCAGTGGTTCCGCGGCCAGGACCGCCACTGACGCCAGCGCCAGGAGGGCGATAAGGGCCATGGTGAACACGCGCTGCTCAGTGGCATGGCCCCCGTCAGGATCCCGTTTGCGGCGCCTGACCAGGAACGGCACGATGACGCTGGCCATCAGGCCGCCGATGAGCAGGTCGTAGACGATGAAGGGAATCGTGTTGGCTGTGTTGTAGGCGTCTCCCAGAAGTTGGGTTCCCAATGCCGCTGCCAGGACGACCGTGCGCACGAATCCGGTCACACGGGAGACCGCGGTACCGGCGGCCATGACACTGCTGGACCTCGCCAGATCCGGCTTGTGCGGTTCTGTGGTGGGAGTCGTCACCGATCGGGGTCCTTTGCTCGTCCGCGTGGTAGTCGGTGCGTGTCAACGGCCGAGGGCCGCATGCCGTGGTCCCGTTCACTCCAGGTCGAGAGTGAAGGGCGTCCACAGCTTGCCGTCCATATCCGCCTGGTTCTCCTGGGACTCCCAGTGCAGGCGTTCGTAGAACCTCTTCGCCGGTTCGTTGTCATAGCTGGTGTACAGCCTGAGTCTCCGGGTTCCGTGGAGTCGTGCGATGGCCGCGAACCGCTCGACCAGAAGGGCTCCCACACCTGCACGGCGTGTGTGCTCCTCCACTACGACATGACTGAGAACCCCTGTACGGAATCGTGCCTCCTGGTCCGTGTTCGTACCGGCGTTGGAGCGCCGGATCCCTCTGGCGTAGCGCCGCGCTCGTGTGCGAACGAAACGCACGGTCAGCTCTGGCCGGACAAGCAGTGACATCATCCCCGCCCGGGCCAGTCTCCAGCGCTCCAGTTGGAGCATGTGGTGGTGATGCACCACCTCGTCCAAGGAACCGACGAGAAATCCAGCGGGGCTTCCGTCGACCTCGGCGATGAGCGCCACCGCCGCTGGACTGGTGAGGAAGGTGCGGTAGTAACGCTCAAGGAAGTGGTCACCGAGTTCGACGAAGAACCCCGTGGGCAGGTTGAGTCGGTGCAGGCGGACCGCTACGGGCACATCCCGCAGTTCCATGACGCGCACCGAGACCACGGGCGTCTCCGTAGGTGGCAAGGAGGACATGGCCGCAATCTACTACACTTGTAATAGACGCTGACAAGACCCGCCTCGCACTTCCACCGGAAAACACCGCGGGCGAGGCCACGCAAAAGACTTACTACTAGCGTAGTAGCTTTTCGGTCAGCCTCTCTCCGCAGACGAACGTCCATGAACCCGCGAACACGCCGACCGCATGGGACACAGGGTGCGGTCAACGACCGCCAACCAGAAGAAAGATCACCTTGGGACGGAACACGCTGACCCTGCGACGCGCCGCGGCCCTGACCGCGATGGCCCTCTCCCTTACCTCCTGTGCCTTCACCGGGCAGGGAGCGCAACAGTCGTCCTCAGACACGGAAGAGGCCGACTCCGTACCGACGCTGCCAGAGGTGTCGGCGTACAGGGTGTCCGAGGACGAGCCCGCTCTCGAAGTGAAGCGCTCCGCGGTCCGCTTCCTCGAAGCCGCGTTCAACTACGGAGCCGAGGGCGGCACCCCCGAAGCAGCCCGCGAACGCCTGACGGCCGCAGGAGTCCCCCACAGCACGGAACAGCTGGACACCCCGCTCCTCTCCACCGACACGGCGGCCGCCACCCAGGTCGTCTACCCGCAACTGGGCGGGCTGACGGACGACGAAGCCTCCGTCATGACCGTGTTGGAGTTCACCACCCTCCGAGGACAGGAGCTGTCCACGCAGGTACGCACGGTCGACGTCCGCCTTGAACAGAAGGGACAGGAGTGGACCGTCACCGAGTTCGCGTCGAGCGGCGGTACACCACCCGAAACCGAGGTCACGCTGTCCGATACGGCCGAACGCGTACTGGCCTCCGACCGGATCCGGCTTCCCGACAGCTCACGGTGGGACATCCTCGCCGGGGACATCGACGACCGGACGCTGGAGATGATGCTCACTCTGTCAGCAGAGCACACGATCTCGGTGGCGGTCCTTTCCACCGGTCACCCGATCAACGTCTTCGACAGCGACTCGGTCAGCAACCACATCCACGGACGAGCGGTGGACATCTGGGCAATCGACGGTGTGTCGGTATCCGACCTGCGTTCGCGGGAGGGGGCCAACCCCGCACGTGCCCTGATGGAGCTCTCGTTGGCCGAAGGCGCCACCGAGGTCGGCGGCCCCTGGGCGCTCTCAGCCCCCGCGGGGGCGTCATTCACCGACACCGTGCACCAGGACCATCTGCATATCGGGTTCAAGGAGTAGGGAATCTGCGCGGGCGTCGCCATGGTGAGGGTTCGCGATACGGGTGCTCGTGCGAGTCCACACCGGCTCCGCGCGACAACCCGTTCCCGATCGCTCAGATGAGCAGGAGCGCGAAAAGGTGGTGAAGCTGGACACAACTGGAGGCGATACCGCCCGAGGCGACTCCCGTGCTACTCAGGAGAGCCGGGCCAGCCACACGGCTGTCCGACGGTGCGTCACCGAGCAGAGCCTCCACACGGTGCACCACCTGCGACTGGGCGAAGGCCAGATGCCAGGTCGAGCGGGGAACGGGAGCGGCCAGAGCCACACGGGCGATGGTATGGGCGACCAGTTCCCGGTCGCCCGTGGCCGCAGCGGCGTCTTCGTCCGCCCAACGCTCCACCGCCAGGCGTAGCGACCTGTGGAGCGAGTTCAACGGAGGGAAGATCGCGGCGGAGAAGGCTCCTAGGACGGTATAGACATGGTGCCTGTGACGCAGATGGGAGTGCTCATGGCGAAAGACCACCTGGAGCTCCTGACGGGACAGCATCCGCATCATGCCCTTGGAGAGCAGGACCCCACCGCGGCGGCCGGGCACGGCCACCGCGACCGGCTGGCTCTGACCCGTGATTGTGGTGGCGTCCCTGCGCACGGCACGCATGTCCCTCCACCACCCGGTGCCCACACGGATGGTTCCGAACAGGCCGACGGCCAGCAGGAGCAGAGCCATGAGACCCACGTTGGCCGGCATCGGCCCATGGTCGAGAAGGAGCCTGCCTCTGCCTGAGGACAGGACCGAGTCGGCGGGCAGCAGCCTCACGATGTACGCCGCCGCCACCAGGAGGGTCGTACTCAGAACGGCCAGTGCCGTGGTCACCGCCGAGATGGCGAGGATGCGTGCCGACCAAGCAGGGTGGACCGGCAGGGGCTTCCATGCGAGGACCAGGCTGAGTGCCGTCAAAAGCACGGCGGGGACAAAGGCCAGCCAACTCACGGCTACTCCTCACGCCGGTCCAGTAACGCACGAAGGGCCTTCTCCTCCGAGGTACTGAGTCCGTGGACGAATTGGTTGAGGACACTTGAGGGGTCGCTGGCCACGCGGAGGTGATCGAACATGCGCTCGGCGACCAGTTCGGACTCGTCAACGAGAAGACGATAGACGAAAGCCCTGCCGCGCTGGGAACGTTCGACCATCTTCTTATCCAGAAGCCGGAACAAGACGGTGTTGACCGTCGTGTAGGCGGGGGTGCCGTCAAGTCTGTCGAGCAGCTCTCCCGTCGAGAGGTAGCCCTCAGCACCCGCCAGTACGGCCAGTACCTCGGCCTCTAGCTGACCAAGTTTCTTTCGTGCCATCTCATCCTCGGGCTTTCCTGGTTCTCGCCTTCGTTCCAGTATCTCCGGTGACACTCCATCGGCGCGAGAGAGCGTGCGCGCACTGGTGAGAACCACCCAGCAAGGGCGACGCCATATGCTATCCACGCCACCCGAGGGCCCACCGGCGCTCGGTGAAAGCAGGCTCAGCGACGAAGGTCTCCATCGTGTGCCGGACCATGGTTACGCCATCGCACCACGTGTCGCGGAGAGTGCTTCTTCGTCTCCGAGGCACCATCACGCCTTCCCGAGCAGCATGCCACCACTTTCTACTACACCAGTGATAGTTGTGCCCTCCCCCTGACAACTGACCGGATCTGGTCTTCTCCGTCACCGCGAAGCAAGCTCTTGATCAGCCGAACGCTTTCGGTCCGCCGACAGGCTAGTTGTACCGACCACGGAGTCCGGTTCACAGCAGTGCGAGGACTGGTCCCGCTGCGAGGCCCAGCCCGAGGGAGACCGCTGCCGCGGCGATCGCGGTTCCCGTGCTCCACCGCCCCGGAGGCCGGACCCATTCCGCCTCCGACCGCGGCTCCCGGCGGAACAGCGGCAGGATCCAGCGCAGGTAGTAGAAGAGGCTGGCCACGGTGTTGGCGGCGGCCAGCACCATGAGCCAGCCCAGGCCCGCGTCCAGGGCCGCGGTGAAGAGGGCGAGCTTGCCGACGAACACCGCCGTGGGCGGGGTGCCCACGAGGCTGAGCAGGCACACGACCAGGCTCAGCGCGAGCCAGGGGTGGCGGCGGAAGAGACCGGTGTGCTCCTCCAGCGTCCGGGCCCGGAGCGCGCACACGACCGCGAAGGCCCCGATGTTGGCCGCCAGATAGGCGCCCAGGTAGAACAGCAGCCCCGGCTCGGCCAGCCCGGCGCGTCCGCCCACCGCGGCCGCCGCCATCAGCAGGTAGCCGACCTGGCTGACGGTGGAGTAGGCCAGCAGGCGCCGCGCGTCCCTCTGGAAGAAGGCGCCCAGGTTGCCCAGGGTCATCGACGCCGCGGCCAGGAGCGCGGTCAGCAAGGCCCAGTCCAGGGCGGTCCCGACCAGGAGCTGGTCCCCCAACCGGTACAGGGCGACCAGCGCGCCGATCTTGGGCACGGTGGTGACGAAGGCGGCGACCGACGCCGGGGCGCCCTGGGTCACGTCGGGCACCCAGAAGTGCAGGGGCACTCCCCCGGCCTTGAACAGCAGCCCCGCCAGCACCGCGACGGCACCGGCGGCAACCAGGGCACGGGGCGCTCCGGGGAGGGCGTCCGCGAGTCCGGCGTAGCCGGTCGTGCCGCCCGCGCCGAGCAGCAGGGCGGCACCGGTGAGCAGCAGGATCCCCGCCAGGGCGCCCATCAGGTAGAACTTCAGGGCGGCCTCGGTACCGGGGCCGTCCTTGGCGAAACCGACCAGCGCGTAGAGCGGGATGCTCGCCAGGAGGTAGGCCACGGCGAGCACCAGTAGGTCGGTGGCACCCGCCAGCGCCACCGTGCCCAGGGCGCCGAGCAGCAGCAGGACGTAGAACTCCGACTCGCGCGGGTGGTCGGCGAAGGCGTCGGCGGCGAGCAGGACCGTGGCCAGGGTGCCCACCAGCACGGCGGCGCGTACCGCGTGCGTGGCGGTGTCCACCGTGTGGACGCCGGAAGTCGGCCCCGACGCTCCCGCCGCGGCCAGGAGCGTGGCCGCCAGTCCGCTGACGAGGGCAACGGACACGAACAATCGTACGATCCACTGCCGCTCGCGGGGCGTCCAGCTTCCGAGCAGGAGCGCCCCCACCGCGGCGAGCGCCAGGATCATCTCGGGCAGCAGAGCGGCCAGGTTCATCTCCCCCATACCGCTCACCCGGCCACCAGGGCGGCCAGGGTCCGGGCCGCGGGTTCGATGCGGTCGAGCAGGAAGTGCGGGAGGAGACCGATGGCCACGGACAGGGCCAGGAGCGGCGCGATCGCGGCGCTCTCACGGACGGACAGGTCGCTGACCTGAGCCGTGCGCGGCCCGGGGCCGCCCAGGAAGAGTCGTTGCAGGGCCCGCAGGAACAGGGCCGCGGTGACGAGGATGCCCAGCAGCGCCAGTGCCGTGGGCACCGGGACCGGGCCGAGGCTGCCCGCGAAGATCTGGAACTCGGCGATGAACCCGGACAGGCCCGGCAGGCCCAGGGAACCGAAGAACGCGACGGCGGCCAGGGCGGCGAAGAGGGGGGCCTTCGCGGCCAGACCGCCGTAGGAGCTCATGTCGTAGGTGTCACCCCGGTCGTGGAGCACCCCGGCCAGCAGGAACAGCGCACCCGTGAGCAGCCCGTGGCTGACCATCTGCGTGACACCGCCGGTGATCGCGAGCGCCGCCGCACCGGCCTGCCCGCCCGTGGCGAGTCCGGCCGCGCCCAGCCCCAGGAGGATGTAGCCCATGTGGTTGACGGAGGTGTAGGCGACCATGCGCTTGAAGTCGGTCTGGGCGAGCGCGACGAGCGCCCCGTACAGGACCGAGGCCACACCGACGACCACGACGACCATCGCGTACTCGCTCCAGGCCCCGGGGAGGATCGGCATCGCGATGCGCACGAACCCGTAGGCGCCCATCTTCAGCAGCACACCCGCCAGGATCGCCGACCCGACCGCGGGGGCGTCGGTGTGCGCGGGAGGAAGCCAGGTGTGGAAGGGGACGGTGGGCGTCTTGACGGCCAGGCCGATCCCGATGGCCAGCAGCACCAGCCCTCCGGCGAACTCCTGTCCCTCCAGGGGACTCTGGCGGGTCAGTTCCACCATGTCGAAGGTGTGGGGGTCGGCGGCCACGTACAGGCCGATGAAGCCCAGCAGCAGCGCCAGGGATCCGAGGAAGGTGTAGAGGAAGAACTGCGTCGCCGAGCGGGTCGCCCGGCCGTGCCCCCATCCGGCGATGACAAAGTACATCCCCACGATGGACAGGTCGAAGAAGACGAAGAACAGCAGCAGGTCCAGGGCGCTGAACAGGCCCATCGAGACCGTCTGGAGGAAGAGGAAGAGGACGGCGTGGGCACGGGTGCGCCGCCGCTGGCGCAGGGAGTGGACCGCACACGCCAGGAAGAGCACCGCGGTCATCGCCAGCAGCGGCAGGGAGAACCCGTCGACGCCGACGTGGTAGCCCGCTCCGACGCTGGGGATCCAGCGCAGGTGCGTCTCATAGGCGAAGGCGCCCATCGCGCCCTCCGCCGAGCCTGTGGCGGTCGGGTAGTTCGCCCACAGGCCGAGGACGAGCACGAGGTCCAGGGAGGCGACCGTGACCCACGTCCACGCTACGGCGGTGTCGCGCGGACGCGGCACGACGAGCAGGGCCAACCCCGCGAGCAGGGGCAGGAACACGACGATCGAGAGCACGGATCACCTCACCAGGAGGAAGAGGGCGGCCAGCACGGCGAGTGCGACGACCGCTTGGGCGTAGTACTGGTGCACGAGACCGGTCTGCGGGCGCAGGGCCCAGGAGGCGGCGGACCGTGCACCCGCTGCGACCGCTCCCACCGCGCGGTCCACCGCGGTCTCCACGCGGGTGCGAGCCGCTTCGGCCGTTGACACACCCAGTTCCGCGACGGCGCGCACCCCACCCGCCACCGAACGGTCGTCGAAGGCGGCCAGTCCCCGTGACAGCGCGGCCGCGGACCGGGCGGCGGCCCCGACACCGCCGGCGACCACGCGGTCGTCGAAGGCGGCCAGGCTCCGCGCCAGTGCCATGGTCGGCCGGACGACACCGTTGTCCACCAGGCGTTCCAGCCCGAGCCAGTCGCCCAGCCACTGCCTGCCCGGCAAAGCTCCGGCCGTGACCCGTGTGGCACCGCGCGCGTACACCAGCCAGACGCCGACGACCACCGCGGTGCTCAGAAGGCCCGACACCGCCATCTCCCACACCGAAGGCTCCGGTTCACCCGCGGCTCCCAGCAGCGTGCGCCACCACCGCGCCAACGGAGGGAGAGCGAACACCCCGAGTCCCGCGGCGGCGACAGCCAGAGCGAGCAGAGCGGACCGCGCGGAAGGCGGCGCCGACGCGGTGGCGTCGTGATGTCTCCCAGTTCGGCCCTCCTCCTGGGAGGAGTCGACCGTCCATACGAGGGCCAGTGCCTTCGCGGCGTAGGCCGCACTGACCGCCGCTGCCACCAGGCCAGCGGTGTACAGGGCGGGAGAGGCCGCCAGTGCCGCCGCCAACACCTCGTCCTTGGCCACCCATATCCCCAGCGGTGGCAGTCCCGCGACGGCCAGTGCCCCGACCGTGAACACCGCTCCCACCAGCGGGCGGCGCCGCGCCGCGCCCCGCAGCCGCCCCAGGTCCTGTGTTCCAGACGACGCCAGCCAGGCCCCGGCGCACAGGAAGAGCAGGCTCTTGGCCGCGGCGTGCGCGGTGAACTGCAGGGCTCCTCCCGCGATGCCGCCCACACCCGCCGCCAGGACGATGAACCCGATCTGGGAACAGGTGGAGGCCGCGAGCAGCTGTTTCAGGTCGGACTGGGTCAGGGCGACCGCACCGAGCAGGATCGCGGTGACCACTCCGGTCCAAGCCAGGAACGGTCCCGCCCATCCGGTGGCCGCGATCGCCGGTGCGGTCCGCACCAGCAGGTAGCCGCCCGCCGCGACCATCGTGGCCGAGTGGAGAAGAGCCGAGACCGGGCTGGGGCCCGCCATCGCGTGCGAGAGCCAGAAGCTGAACGGCAGCTGCGCCGACTTGCCCAGCGCGGCGACGGCCACCCCCACCACCGCCGCGTCCCGCCATCCGCCCTCCAGAGAGGCCAGCCCGGAGAGCTGGAGGGCGCCGGTGCCTCCGGCCAGAGCCGCTCCGGCGGCCAGGTACAGGCCCAGGTCGGCGGTCCGCGTGGTGACGAAGGCCAGCGTCGCCGAGCGGACGCGGTGGGCCTCCCGCCACCAGTAGCCGATGAGGGCGTAGGAGAGGGCACCCATGACCTCCCACGCCATGAGCAGCGTCAACAGGTCGGTGGCGGTGACGGTGACGAGCATCGCCGCTGTGAAGAGCAGCATGAGGCCGAAGAAGCGGCCGCGCGCCTCCCCCTCTCCCATCTCGGCGGAGGCGAAGAGCACGACCGCCGTGGCGACGGCGGCGACGGTGACCACCACGACGGCCGACAGTCCGTCCACGGCCAATCCCGCGGGAACGCCCGGGAGCATCGGCACGGACGTACTCGGACGGGTCGCCGCCGCGACGACGGCCGCCGCCAGTGTCAGGGCCGTGGCGGCGACCGCACAGGGCGCGGCGGCCGGGTCGGCGCGTCGTCCCGACACCAGCAGGACCGCGCCCACCGTAGCGGGCAGGCCCACCAGTACCCACAGGGCCGCCGTCACCGGTGGTCACCGTCCCCGTGGTGGTCGTGGTCGCTGTGGCCGCTGTGGTTGCCGTGACTGCTGTGGTCGGCGGGGCCACTGTGATCGGCGAGGTCGGCGGCCATGTCGACCATGTCGACGTCGCGCGCGCGGAAGATGGCGGTGGTGACGGCGAAGCCCATCGCCATCTCCACGGCCATCGCGGTGACCGCGACCAGGACCAGGACCTGGCCGTCGGGCCGCTCGGGCGAGGTGTAGAGCCAAAAAGCCGCCGCGGCGACGATGACGGCGTTGACCATCAGCTCCAGGCCCATCATCACCATGACGACGGACTGCTGGCTGAGCGCGCCGAACAGCCCCACCGAGAACAGGGCGGCGGCCAGGAGAAGGTAGGTCTCCAGCATCATCGGCCCAGCCCCCCGTCGATGGGGTCGTCGGGGCGCTCGCGTCGCAGGTCGTCACCGTAGCGGTCGTAGCGGCCCCGGTGGGTGGTGAGCACGGTGGCCGCCACCATGGTCGCGAACAGCACCAGTCCCACGAGCATCATGACGAGCATGTACTCGCCCATGATCGCCTCACCGAGCGCGCGTGTGGGATCCGCGGAGGGCGTGCCCCCGCGCTCGGGCCAAGGCACGAGGAGCACACCCGCGGCGAGGACGACGAACGCGCCGATCGCCACTGCCAGAGAGCCGACCTTGTTGTGCACCATGGTCATCGGCATGAGCCCCGCCGGGTTCATCATGTACATGATCATGAAGACGGCCATGACCATCATCTCCATGACCATCATGAGGATGACCAGCACGCCCAGGTAGGACAGCCCCAGCAGCAGGATCGCCACCCCGGTGAGGACGAACGACGCCAGCAGGGCGAAGGTCGCCCGGGCCATGGAGTCCACCACGAACACCATGACGCCCGAGGCCACCGCGCCCACGGCGCAGACAGCGAACACGACCGTCTCGGCCACTCCTCCTCCTCCTAACGCACCAGTACGTACACGGAGACCACCAGGGCCTGGACCAGGGTCAGCGGGACCAGCACCACCCACGCCACCTCGGTGAACCGGTCCGTCCGCACCGCGGGCAGCCGGTGCCCGAGCCAGACCAGGAACCCCAGGACCACCGCCGTCTTGACCAGCGTCCACGCCCAGCCGGGTAGGAAGGGGCCCGCGCCGCCGCCCAGGAAGAGCGGCACCGCCATCGCCGACGCGACGGCCAGGAGCATGTACCGACCGGCGCGGAAGACCAGCCGGTCCACGCCGGACAGCTCCGCGGCCGCGCCGCCGACCAGATCACGCCCCACTGGAGTACCGAACGGGCCCCAGAACGTCATGGCCAGCGCCGAGAGCAGGTAGACCGCGAAGGCCACCGGCATGAGCACGGCGAACCACACCTGCTCCTGCTGGGCCGCGACGATGTCACCCACCCGCAGCGATCCGGCGGCGAGGGCAGCGGCCGTCAGGGCGAACATGTGCGGCAGCTCGTAGGAGAGCCCCTGGACGAGGAAGCGGTAGCCCCCCACCAGGCCCCACACGGAGTTGGCTCCCCAGCCCAGCATCCACACCGCGCACCAGGCCAGCACCTCCATGGCGTTGAACCACACGACGCCGACCGACAGGTCGCTGATCGCCGTCGGGCCGAGCGGGATCACCAGTGCCGCCAATACCGCGGCCACGGGCAGGATCGCCCCGCCCAGGCGCCACAGCAGCGTGTCCGCACCGGGAACGGTCCGCCGCCGCTGCACGAGCAGACGGGCCGCCTCCCGCGCCGGAGCGGTCAGCCCCGCCTCCGGTGCGGTTCCCGCGGCCCACGCGCGGAGGGCGGCCGTCCCCGCCGCGGCACCGTAGCCGAAGGCGAACAGCAGTACGGGCACGAGCAGGACGGACCACAGCGGCGCGGCCCCGCTCACGCGTCACGCTCCGGGGCGTAGGCGCCGACCGCCTCGGTGTCGGGGTCCAGGGAGGCCACGATGAGCCGTGCCGCCGCCAACTCCTGTCCGACCACGAGCGACGGCAGCAGTTCCAGCGCGGCGTGCGCGGTCTCTGCCCTGTGGGGGTTCGACGGCGCGCTGCGGCCGCCAGAGGCCCCGAGCGCGTCCTCCACGGTGTCGAGCCAGCGCGACCACCGGTCGGTGGTGTCGCCGCGCAGGGCCCGCGGGGCCCTGTCCGTGACCCGGCCGAGCCCGTCGGTGGACCAGCGGAGCATCCGGGAGCGCCGCACGCGCCGCAGCCAGCGAAGCGCCTCCCGCCGTACGTCCCCGGTCGGTCCGCCTCCCTCCAGGAGTGCGTCGCGCAGCCGACGGCCGGTCACGGCCGTGGGCCATCCGCTGACGGCGAGGAGCCGCTGCAGGGAGTCCAGGGCGTGGGCCGCCCTGAACGATGTCTGGTCGGGAGGGGAGTCGGTATCCGGAGGTGGCGAGTCCCAGAAGGGGACCGTCGTCGGTGATCCGCCGACGATCGACGTCTGCGCCTCCTGGACGACGTCTCCCTGGAGGGTCAGGCGCAGGGACAGTCCGGCGGGCCAGTCGGGCAGGGCCGGGCCCAGGGCGATGTGGAGCTGGTCGAGCTTCAGTCCGTCGCGGTCCTCGCCCCGGTCGGCCATGGGGACTCCGCCCGGCATGGGCATCTCCTCGTCCCCGTCGAATTCCGACTCCGCCTGTTCGCGCGCGGTCCGGTCGCGTTTGTCGGCGTCGCCACGCTGCCGGGTGAGGTCGAGCAGGTCAACGCGCGCCTCGTCCAGCAGCCGGGGGACGTCGTTGGCCGACTCCGCACGAACGTGAGCGCGGGGGCCGGGCATCTGCCTCCAGACCCGGCCGATCGCTTCGTCCATGTCCGCGTGTTCGAGCCCGCAGGCCACCAGGAGGTCGGCCTCGGCCGGGCTCAGCGCCTGCTTCCAACCGCGTTCCCGCAGTGTCCGCTCCACCGCGAGCCGTGCGCCCGTCCCTCCGATCGCGGTCACGACGAAGGCGCACGGCACGGCGCGGCGCAGCAGCCAGCCGGTCAGGTCCACCGGAACGCCCCCTCGCGCCACGCGTAGACGATCGCGGCGACCAGGACGGCGAGGAAGGCGAACATCTCCACGACGGCGGGCGCGCCCTTGTCCGCCACGACGAGCACCCAGGGGTACATGAAGACCATCTCCATGTCGAAGGCCAGGAAGAGCAGCGTCACCGCGTACCAGCGCACGTGGTACCGCGAGACCGCGTGCTCGGTCACGGCCGCACCCGACAGGAACGGTTCCACGGTCACCGGCGCACGCCGCAGGCGCACCGCGGAGGAGAGCGCGTAGAGACCCAGGACCAGAGCGACCGCGACTCCGGCGAGGGCCAGGGCCGGGCCGAAAGCCTCCATCTGCCACTCCTGTTCCGGTCGGTCACCACCGGCGGCTACCCGGCTCCAGCGAACAGCAAACTCCGGTGAGTACGGTGTCGCGTCCGCACCGTGACCAAGCTAGGGCAGGGCGTGTCCTGGACAGGGGAAACACGCTGGCCAGAGAACCACTGTCGGAAACCCGTCCGGCGGAACCGGCCGCGCAGCCGTGAGGCGCGGTTCCCGCGCCTCCTTCCCTGTGGAGCACCGCCGGGCTCCCACCGCGGCCGCCCTCCCAGGGGCGGAAGGCGGCCTTCCCGGCAGAAAAGACCTTGTTGTATACCCCCTGGGGGTATATGTTCTCCGTATGAACACAACGCCGTCCCCCCGCAGCAGACACCCGGGCAACGAACACTACGACGCGCACCATGGCGACGGAGCCGTTATGGACCCCACCACCGCCGGGCACGAACACCACGTGAACCACCACGGTGACCCCTCCGGGCATGACGGGCACGGAAGTCACCACAGACACGACAGCCACGGCGACCACGCGGAGCACACCGCTCACGGGGACCACGGCGGTCATGGTGGCCACGGTGACCACGTGGGCCAGTTCCGTCGGCTGTTCTGGATCATGCTGGCCCTGGCGGTGCCCACGGTCGGGCTGAGCGGGATGTTCGCGGGCGTCGTCGGCTACACCGTGCCCGAGGTCCCGGGTGTGGCCTGGGTGTCCCCGGTGCTGGGCACCGTGATGTACCTCTGGGGAGGCCGCCCCTTCCTGGCCGGAGCCGTCAGCGAGATCCGCTCGCTCAGGCCCGGCATGATGCTGCTGATCGCGCTGGCGATCACCGTGGCCTTCCTCGCCTCCTGGAGCGCGCACCTGGGCCTGGTCTCCCACGAACTGGACTTCTGGTGGGAGCTGGCGCTGCTGATCGTGATCATGCTCCTGGGCCACTGGATCGAGATGCGCTCCCTGGCCCGGACCTCCTCGGCCCTGGAGTCGCTGGCCTCCTTGCTGCCCGACGAGGCCGAGAAGGTCGTCGGCGACGAGGTGGTCACCGTCGCGCCCTCCGACCTGGTGGTCGGCGACGTGGTCGTCGTCCGGCCCGGCGGACGCGTCCCCGCCGACGGCCGGGTCACCGAGGGCACCGCCGACGTGGACGAGTCGATGATCACCGGCGAGTCCCGCCCCGTCGGCCGCGGCCCCGGCGACCAGGTCGTGGCCGGAACCGTCGCCACCGACACCGCGCTGCGGGTGCGGATCACGGCCGTGGGCGAGGACACCGCCCTGGCGGGTATCCGGCGGCTGGTCGCCGACGCCCAGGACTCCTCCTCCCGTGCCCAGCGCCTGGCCGACCGGGCCGCCGCCTGGCTGTTCTGGTTCGCCCTGGGCTCCGGCGCCGTCACGCTGGCCGCGTGGTCGCTGTTCGGCATGCCCGACGACGCCCTGGTCCGGACCATCACCGTCCTGGTCATCGCCTGCCCCCACGCCCTGGGGCTGGCGATCCCGCTGGTCGTCTCCATCGCCAGTGAGCGCGCCGCTCGGGGCGGGGTCCTGGTCAAGGACCGCATGGCCCTGGAGAGCATGCGCACCGCGGACACCGTCCTCTTCGACAAGACCGGCACCCTGACCAAGGGCGAGCCCACGGTGACCCACGTGGCCCCCGTCGCCGGACGCGACGAGGACGAGGTCCTGGCCCTGGCCGCCGCCGTGGAGGCCGACAGCGAGCACCCGCTGGCCCGCGCCATCGTGGCCGCCGCAAAGCGTCGCGGTGTGGACGTGCCCCGGGCCACGGACTTTCGGGCCTCCGCCGCGGTGGGCGTGGCCGGAACGGTCGACGGATCGCGGATCAGCGTCGGCGGCCCCGGAATGCTCCGGACCCACCGGGCCGAAGAACTCCCGGTCGCCGAGGCGTGGAAGGCCGAGGGCGCGATCATCCTGCACGTGCTGGCCGACGGCGCGGTCATCGGCGCGCTCGCGCTGGCCGACGAGGTCCGCGAGGAGTCGCGCCAGGCGGTGGACGCCCTGCACGCCCTGGGGTTGAGGGTCGTGATGATCACCGGCGATGCCGAAGCGGTGGCCCACTCGGTGGCGGCCGACCTGGGCATCGACCAGGTCTTCGCCGGAGTGCACCCCGAGGACAAGGGGTCCAAGGTCGCCGAACTCCAGGCGCGGGGCCGCCGGGTCGTCATGGTCGGCGACGGCGTCAACGACGCCCCCGCACTGGCTCGGGCCGACGTGGGCCTGGCCATCGGTGCGGGCACCGACGTGGCCATCGCCTCCGCCGGGGTCATCCCGGCCAGTGACGACCCCCGGTCGGTGCTGTCGGTGATCGAGCTGTCCCGGGCCGGCTATCGTAAGATGCGGCAGAACCTGTGGTGGGCGGCCGGGTACAACCTGGTCTCGGTGCCGCTGGCGGCGGGTGTGCTCGCCCCGATCGGCTTCGTCATGCCGATGGCCGTGGGCGCGGTGCTGATGTCGCTGTCCACCGTGGTCGTGGCCCTGAACGCCCAGCTCCTGCGACGGCTCGACCTGAGCCCGCAGGCCAGCACGGAGGCGGTACCGCGTTAGGCCGGCGCGACGACGTGCCGGGGAACGGACCATCGGGCCCGTTCCCTGGAACCGGTAGCCCGAACGCCGAACACGGTGTCGGCACGGAGGGGCCGGCTCGCGCAGAAGCCGCCTCCCAAGGTGGCCCCGTACACGCCTCCCAGGGGAACGCGCTGACCGCCGCTACCGCATAGTCCTTCTCGGCTACCCCCGCGGGCATGTCAAACCTAGCCTCTACATACCCTGCGGGTTATACAGCGGGCGCGGTCATGGCCTTCTCCAGCGTCTTCGTCATCAGCGACAGCCTGAGGCTGCGCGGTTTCAATCCGCTTAAGGGCAACGACGACGCCCCTGCGGCTTCCGTGCTCCCCGCAACTGACCGCGGGGAGGCTGCCCGCGTGGCCTGAGGCGCCGCGCCCGCCGGTGCCCTGGACCACGACAGTCCGGGGCATCGTTCCACTCGACCGCACCAGGTGACCGGCCAGCCCGAGGGCCCCACACGCCACGACGCGACGCGACGAGGAGGCGCGCATGACCGCTGACAAGGGCAGGAAGACCCGCAACCGCCAGAGGCTCAACCGGATCGAGGGGCAGGTCCGGGGCATCTCCCGCATGGTCGAGGACGACCAGTACCGCATCGACGTGCTGACCCAGGTCTCCGCCGCCATCGTCCGCCTGGTCCGCTCCTGACCCGTTAGAGGGACCGCACCACGCCGCTGAGGGAAATCCCGCCAGTAGGTCCGGGGCCCTGCCCAGAAGACCGTCAGCTCACGCGAACAGCCGCTCCTCGTCCGCCCCCAGAGGTATGGCCATGGCGAACACCTACCTCCGGGGGTATTTCGTCGAGAACGAGGGGGTGCGGCGACGGGCCCCAGCCGTTTCCGGGACCGGCTCTCACCAGGAGCGGAAGGTGGCCCCGGCGTCGGCGGACCTGCTCACCCGGTGGTCGGCGACCACGACGAGCTGTTCGGCGTCGGCGTGGAGCGCCTGCGCCTGCGCTGCGACCTGACCGGTCGCCTCCCAGGTCTCGCCGGAGTCCTCACTGCGGTGAACACCCCCGTCCAGCGCGACGCCGAAGACGACCTCCGTGTCCGGGACCCAGTCGACCAACGCCAGAGGCGGCGCCCCCTCGACGGGGGAGAACGCCGCCCCGCCGTCGGTCGAGCGGGTCAGCCCGCCCTGCGTGGTCGCCACGACGGTCCGGCCGTCATCGGCCATCGCCAGGGAGAACGGTTCGATGCCGTCGTCGAGCGCCTCCCAGGTGTCTCCGTCCTCGGTCGCCCGGAGTCTCCCGTCGAAACCGACCACGCGCTCGGGTGTCGCGACCAGGGCGTGGAAGTCCGACTCCCCTGCTCTGGACAGGGCCTGCCAGGTCGCCCCGCCGTCACGGGACTCGATCAGACCCACCGGATTCGGCATGTCGACACCCTCGTGGGGGTGACCGCTCGCCACGTAGCGCCCCGGTTCGGCGACCGAGAAGCCCATCAGGTCGATGCCGGGACCTACCCGTTCCGGCACGACGGGCTCATCTCCCGACCCCTCTGGAGCGGGTAGGACGTAGAGGCCCTCGTGGGAGGCGACCAGGATGTCACCGGTCTCGGGATCGGCCCCGACCCCGTGCACGTGCGACACCTCCGTCGGTAGGTCGATGCCCACCACGGCGGACTCCGTGTCCCGGTCCCGTCCGCCTTCCTCGGACTCCCCCGAAGCGCAGCCGGCCGACACGGCGACCAGGACCGCCACCACGCCCACGGCCGTCGACAGCCGTGTCATCTGTTTCATGTTCACCACTCCGTACCCGGTTCCCAGCCGACGTCGTCCACCCTGGAACGGGTGACGGTCAGTGCCCCTCATGGTCCTCCTGCGGGGGGGACGCCCCGTCGTCGTCTCCACTGTCCTGGCCATCGGCCCCGAGCATCTCGTTCATCTGCTCGATCTCGGCGCGCTGGGCGTCGACGACCTGCTGAGCCAGCTCACGCGCCTCGGGGTTGGTGCCCTCGTCGAGCTCCGTCTGGGCCATCTCGACGGCGCCCTCGTGGTGCTCGATCATCATCTGGAGGAAGATGGTGTCGAACTCCTCGCCCTCGGCCGCCTCCAGTTCCGCCATCTGCTCCTCGGACATCATGCCGGTCATACCCTCGTGGCCCATGCCCTCCATGCCTTGCGCGGGCTCCTGACCCCACGACTCCAGGAGGGCGTTGAGCTGGTCGATCTCCGGCCCCTGCGCTGCCTGGATCTCCTCGGCCAGCGCCCGCACCTCCTCCCCGGCCCGCCCCTGGGCCAGCTCCGCCATGGTGACGGCCTGTTCGTGGTGGGGAATCATCATCCGGGCGAAGGCGACGTCGGCCTCGTTGAACTCCGCGCTCTCCTCTGCGGAGGGCTCCGAGACCGGAGCAGCTGGTTCCTCCTCCGTTCCACCGCAGGCGGTCAGGAGCCCGATGGTGGCGAAGACGGTCGCGGCGGGCATGAACACACGCTTGAGGACGGTCATGATCGGTCAACCTCTCTGTTGCGCTGCTTCACTTCTTAGCTCTTCGAACAGGCGCCACGTTCTGCGCGAGCGCGTTGGGCGCACGCACTGCGGGGTCCTGCGAACTGGCCTGACGTGCGCGGACGCGTCCGGGTACACAGCATCGGCGAGGACGCGGCCGAAAGCGCTGATGCGCCAGACGACACGCGGAACGGGTACCGGAACGAGTACGCCGCCGGTCGTCCGCGCCACGGTCAGGGGGCGGCGGGGGACGGTTCGCGCATCTCGCGGGAACCGCCCTCCGCGCGCCGGCGGCGGTCAGGGGCGTCGGGCTCCGACGAAGTGCTGGGCCCAGTAGTCGGCGAGCCGCACCTCGGAGACGGTCTTGCCGCTGCTGGGGGCGTGCACCATCATTCCGTTCCCGACGTAGAGGCCGTTGTGCCCGAGGTCGGGGAAGAAGAAGAGGATGTCGCCGGGTTGGATGTCCTCCCAGGCCACGGCGTTGGGCATGTCGTACTGGGTGTAGGTGGTCCGGGGGATGCCCACTCCGGCGGCGGCCCAGGACGCCTGCGTGAGGCCCGAGCAGTCATAGCCGTTGGGCCCGGTCCCTCCCCACTGGTAGGGCGTGCCGATCTTGCTGTAGGCGAAGTCGATCGCCGCACGCGCGTTGCCCGAGGCCGATCCGGTGTAGGTGGGCGCCGCACCCGTCGCGGACTCCCCCGCTGCCGTGGGGTTCTCCCCGTCGAAGGTCGCGAGGAGCTCCTCCTGCTCGGCGAGGGTGGTCTCCACCTCCTCCTTGCGTTCCTCGAGTTCCTCCAGCTGCTCGGCCGCCTCGTCGTAGGCCCTGTCCGCCTCGTCCTTGAGGGCGATCAGGCGCGCGTCGCTCTCGGCGAAGGCCTCCAGCTCTCTTAGGCGCGACTCCGAGAGGTAGGACAGGTCGGCGGACTGCTCGAAGATCTCGGACGGGTCCTCGACGAACAGCGCCGTGGCCACTGATTCGGGGTCGTTGGACCGGTAGCTGGTGTTCGCCAGCTCCGCGACCTTCGTGCGCAGCTCCTCGAAGCGCTCCTCCTCGGACCCGATCTGCTCGTCGAGGTCCTCGACTTGCGTCTCGGCCGCGTCGTACTGCTCCTGGGCCTCGTTGTACTCCTGGACGAGCGTGCTGGACTCCTGGAGCAGTTCCTCGACCCGTTCCTCGACCTCCTCCTTGGTGGGTTCGGGCTCCGCGTGCGCCACGGCGGTGGGCAACAGCAGACCGCCGGCGGCCACGAAGGCCGCGGTGGTGAACATCCAGCTTACGGCACTCGTACGGTGCTCGTTCTTCATACGGACCTCGTCGTCAAAGGCCACGCTTCGGGGCATGGCCGGGGGAAGTGTGCACTGAGGGGTCACCCGTGAAGCGCGCGGGTGCCAGCGGCACGGGGGCGCGGACGCCGCACACGAGGGTGGTGGGAAAAGGCGCGACGAGCGGTCGCCGAACCATCGCGGAGTTCAGGCAGGACCGGGCTCAGCCGGTGCGGCTGACCGTCTCACGGACGTGTGCGCTGAGAGGGCACACGCGTGCGCGCCGGTGGAGGCGGGCCGGGCGTTCTACACGCGGCGAACGCACAGGGACACGAGTGCCCTGGTACCACCGAGGGGGAGGGTGCGGTGCCGTCGCGCTGACCGCGGAAGAGGGCGCGAAGTCGGCGCGGGGACGGGCAGGCCCACGAAGGCGAAGACGCCCAGCCCCAGCAGGACGGAGGCCGAGAGCGATCCGGTGCGCTGGTCGACCAGCACGGATCCGGCCTCGTCGCAGTGCTCCTCGTGATCGTGCGCGGCGGAGGCGGCGGAGGATGTCGTCTCCTCACCGCCGTGGCCGGAGGCGGCCGCCGGGACAACGGTGCTCCCGTGCGGCACCGCGTCGGTGTGGCACAGGGAGAGGGCTGCCACGCCGAGCGCGAGCAGCACGACGAGCACGACTCTGGTCCAGAGACGCGGCGCTGCTTTCGGAACGGCGGTGGGCACGAATGCGAGATTACCCAAACAGTCAAGCCGTCGCACCCACCACGGTGACAACGAGGGGCACCCCTTGCACCACGCCTCCAGGAGGCCTATAGTCACATCCAACATACCCCCTAGGGGTATTTATCCAGCCAGGACGCGCCCGTCCGACGAAGTATCCGTCACCAATTCCGCGAAGGAAGACGAACATGGAACCCTCTGACAAGTCGCACCACAGCCACGAACCAGCCACCGGCCACGCCGCGCTCGATCCGGACGAGGTCGCGGAGTGCCCCGTCATGCGCGGCACCATGGTCGTCAAGACCGAGGCCGAGGAGGATGGCCTCGTCCGGGAGTACGGCGGCCAGCTCTACTACCTGTGCTGCGACTCCTGCGGGGCTCTGTGGGACGCCTCGCCAGAGCAGTACGCCGGGTGACGACCGCCCGCCTGTCCGCGCCAGCGCCCCGGGCCTCACGACCTGAAGCACTGGCGCGACTTTCTCAGGACTCCTCAGATCACAGGGAGTCGATCAGCTCGCGGCACGCCTGCTCGCAGCGTCGGCACGCCTCCGCGCACACCCGGCAGTGGCCGTGCATGGAGGCGTGTTGGTCGCACTCGTCGGCGCAGGTCTTGCAGGCCTGCTCGCAGGCCTCCAGGATCACGCGGGTCAGGTTGGCGTCGTAGCCGGTGTGGCGCGAGAGCACCCGTCCGGTCGTCTCGCACTGGTCGGCGCAGTCGAGGTTGGTGCGCACGCACTTGACGAGGTTGGCGACCCCGTCCTCGCTCAGGCAGGCGTCCGCGCACGCGGTACACGCCTGGGCGCACTCGAAGCAGGCCTCGATACAGGCCAGCAGCTTCTCGCGGTCCACCCCGCCCAAGTCCTTGGGATAGGTCTCCAGCATCTGACTCGCCACACTCATGGCGCTCCCCCTCGGCATCATGGATGTCGGGAGCCGGGACTCCGGCTCCGGTTCGGCTTCCTCCTAACCGACGGATGGCGTGGGCAAACCCCCGGGGGGAATGCAGGGTCGGTCAGAGCCGCCAGGTCCGCACCAAACCCCGTAGTGACCTTCCATCTAGCAAAAAGAACGTCACCAGCCCTCAAAAGGCAACTCGATCTCCTGATTCGACAAACCCTGGACAGAAACGTTCGCTCGGGCGTGGAAGGACTGTCACCCTCCCACCAGAACCGCCTCCGAGGCGGTGAGTTGATCCCCAAAGCAGGTGTGGTCCTCACCGCACAGGAGTGGCCGTTCAGGCACCGGGACAGGCAGGCACAGGCATGGAGGATTCCGGAGTGTACTCGGGCACTGGCACGAGAATCCCTGGATCTACATCTCACAGAATCGCTCATATACCCGTAGGGGGTAATATCCAGTCATGATCTCACTCGTGAAGGAACTGGTCCGGGGCCGGCCAAACCGAACGTGCTCCACCGCATGCGGCCTGGGTTCGGCAGAACTGGTGCTACTACAACAGGTGCTGGTCCTGTGCCTGAGCCTGCGCATCACGCTCGCCACCCACTGCCCCGCAGAGGAAGTCAGACGCACACCTAGACAGTGAACCGCCTGTCCTCTCTGGAGTGGGACCGCCGTGGACGACTGGCTTTTGGGTTGGTTACTGGGCGGCTCGACCGAAGCGAAAAGGCGACGGCCCCAACGGCGCCCCGCCACCCGGATCGGGTCAACGCGCATTCAGTGATCCGTGATGCACTTCACAAGAACATCGATTGCTACATAAGGCAACAGCTTCGTCACCTTGTGTAGGATTCATGCCGTGTACGTAACGACGGCGTCACCGAAGCGGCACGGTCTCGCGGCCCTGCTGCTGACCTTCGCCGTCCTGTTCCACGTACTGTGTTCCTCCGGGCACGTGGCGGAAGCGTCCGAGGCTGCCCCCGGTACCCCGATCGTGACTGCGGTGACGACCCAGCAGCAGTCGGACTCCGACCCCGCCGTCACATCACCCCACGTGCACTCGGCTGTCGGGGCACACGAATGCGCCGGGGCAGTAGATGCGAGCGCTGATCCGCGCGGTTCGGCGGCAGCGGCACTGTTCCTGCTGCTCGCCGTTGGCCTTGTGCTCCTCGCCCCGCCATGGGCTGCCCGCCTTCTGGTGTACCTCCGACCCGCGGCACGCGAACGGCGCTCCCGGCGGCGCAACGCGGCCCCGCTCCTGCTCGTTCTGTGCGTGTGGCGTATCTAGAAGGTCTCTCTCCCGTCGCGGTGTGAATCGCCAGCCGCCACGGGGCCATCCTTCCACCGTGCACGGGAGTCCACCTCCGCACGGCCCTGACGCGCCGCCCCAAAAAGGCGCGGCGCAATAGTCGACGTGTCCCGAAAGGACACGGTGAGTCGAGAGAGACCCATGCAGACCAACACCCTTAGCGGAGCCATGTCCGGAACCAGTCCTGGACGGCTGCTGACCATCCCGCCCACCATGCCGCAGCACACCCCCGCCGGCATGGTGGGGAACACTCCCCTGCTCTGGATCGGTGAGCCCTTCTGCGGACCACTGCAGGGGTTCTGGGCCAAACTCGAAGGTCACAATCCGGGAGGCATCAAAGACCGGACCGCGTTGTACATGGTCGAGCGGGCCCACGAGCGGGGAGAGCTCGCGACCGGTGCCACCATTGTCGAATCCACCAGCGGCACTCTGGGGCTCGGGCTCGCCCTCGCCGGCATCACCTACGGCCACCCCGTGAAACTGGTGACCGATCCGGGGATGGAGCCGCTGATGGCACGATTGCTCACCGCATACGGCGCCGTCGTGCACACCGTCACCGAGCCGCACCCCACCGGGGGCTGGCAGCAGGCTCGACGGGACAGGATCGGCGAGATACTCGCCGATGATCCCACCGCCTACTGTCCCGACCAGTACAACAACCCGGACAACGTAGCGGCCTACGCCCCGCTCGCCCACGAGCTGATCGCCCATATGGGACGGATCGACACACTCGTGGTTGCGGTCGGCACCGGAGGTCACTCCGCAGGCATCTCACACACTCTGCGCGAATTCTTCCCACACCTGTACGTCGTGGGTGTCGACACCATCGGCTCCACCATCTTCGGTCAGCCTGCCCTGCCGCGTATCATGCGCGGTCTGGGCAGCAGCATCCATCCACGCAACGTCGACTACGGGGCTTTCAACGAAGTGCACTGGGTCGATGCGGCCCAGGCCGTGCAGACCAGCCGCACGCTCGCCTCCTCCCACTACGCGACCGGCGGTTGGAGCGTCGGAGCGGTGGCCACGGTGGCCCGCTGGCTCTCACGTACCCGCCCGGTGACCGAGCGCATCATCGCGGTCTTCCCTGATGGCCCCCAGCGTTACTTCGACACCGTCTTCAATGACGAGTACTGCTCCGAGCATGGTCTCCTGGATCAGCCCCTCCTCGACGAACCTGACGAGATCGCCGAGTCCGGTGAACGTGTCGTGATCCGCTGGACGCGCTGCACCCGCGTCAACGACCCGCGCGAGGACATGTCCGTCACCTCCACTAGCACCAAGGAGGTCCGGCGATGATCCGAACCTGGCAGCGCCTACGGGGATTCGACCGCAGCGTGAAGCTGTTGATGGTCAACCAGTTGACCATCAACACCGGCTTCTACATGCTCATGCCCTACCTCGCCTTCCACCTCTCCGACAGCGTGGGCATGGCGGCCTGGTCGGTCGGACTCGTCCTGGGGATGCGCAACCTCACCCAGCAGGGCATGTTCCTCATCGGCGGGAGCATCGCCGACCGGCTCGGCTACAAGCCCGCGATCCTGGCCGGCTGCACCCTGCGCACCGTGGGTTTCGCGGCGCTCGGTTTCGCCGACTCTCTCCCGGTACTGCTGCTCGCCTCGGCCGCGACCGGATTCGCCGGTGCGCTGTTCAATCCAGCGGTGCGCGCCTACCTCGCCGCCGACGCGGGAGAACAGCGCGTGGAGGCCTTTGCCCTGTTCAACGTCTTCTACCAGACCGGCATCCTCATCGGCCCGCTCATCGGCATGGCCCTCATCGCCGTTGACTTCACGGTCGTGGCGAGCGTCGCCGCCGGGCTCTTCCTGGCCCTGACCGTGCTCCAGGCCCGTGCGCTGCCCGCCCGACGTGCTCCGGTGCCCGGACAGAGGGCCGGTGTCACCGGCGTACTGGGTGACTGGCGCACCGTGATGACCAACCGCGGATTCGTCGTCTTCACCGTCGCGATGGCCGGCTCCTACGTCCTGAACTTCCAGGTCTACCTGGCGCTCCCGCTCACCGTACAGAACGCCGTCGAGGCCGCGGGGTTCGGCGTGGACAGCGGCAACATCGCGGTGGCCGCCCTGTTCGCGGTCTCGGCGCTGGTGGCCATCGCCGGGCAGGTCCGCCTCACCGACTGGGCCAAACGCCGCTGGGACGCCGCGCAGGCGCTGCCGCGCGGTCTGACGGTCATGGCAGTGGCGTTCCTACCCATCCTGGCCATGCCACCACTCGCCTACACACTGGAGGATGTGGCGGATGCGCCCTCACTCACAGCGGCCCTCGTCGTGGCGCCCGCCCTTCTCACAGCGAGCCTCCTCGGGCTCGGCAGCGCACTCGTCTACCCCTTCGAGATGGATACCGTGGTACGGCTGTCCGGGGATCGACTGGTCGCTACCCACTACGGCTTGTACAACACCGTCTCGGGCATCGCCATCACTCTGGGCAACCTCGCGATCGGCGCCGTCTTGGGACTCGACGCACCGATCGCCGCGATCGCTCCCTGGCTCGCATTGGCTGCGCTCGGCGCGGTGGGCGCAGTGAGTCTGACCATGATCGGCAGGTCCGGTGGAATCACGAACACGTCCCCGCCCACAGGTTCTCCTGCTGCTCAGACGAGGTGACGAACAAGGCCGGGGCGTTCGACCACCCCCGGCCTCACGGCCGTCCCCGTTCACCAACAAGTAGGGAACGGTCCCGGACGTCTCGTTTCCCCCATATCGCTTGTTTCAAATACCCCTAGGGCGTATATTCGCAAGACGATCGGGGGAGAGGGAAGTGATGAGGATCGAGGGATTCGTCGCGGACGGGTTCGACACGGTGCGCCAGGTCTTCCAGCGACTGATCGACGAAGAACGCGAGACGGGCGCGGGCCTGTCGGTCTGGCGCGACGGCGACGAAGTCGTCCGTCTGAGCGGAGGGTGGGTCGGCGCCGATCGGCGCCGACCCTGGCGCGAAGACACGCTGGTCCAGCCCTACTCGGTGTCCAAGCCGTTCGCCGCGCTCGCGGCCCTGGTGGCCGTCCGCGACGGCGAACTCGGTCTGGACGAGCCCATCGGCGGCTACTGGCGGGAGTACGGGGTTCGCGGCAAGGAGCACACCACGCTGCGCCACGTACTCACCCACCAGGCGGGCCAGCCCCGCTTCCCCGCAGTGGCCGCCGAACTGGACCTGTTGGACGACGCCGGGCTACGCCAAAGCTTGGCACAGGCCGCCCCGGAGTACGCCCCCGGGACGTCGCTGGGGGAACACGCGCTCACCTACGGCCACCTGATCGACGGCGTTCTGCGGGCGGGCGCCGGAGCATCGCTGGCAGAGGTGTTCAACGAAGTGGTGCGTCCGGCTCTGGGGTTGGACGCCTGGTTCGGGGTGCCGACAGGCGAACTGGACCGCGTTGCCGACCTGGAGTACGCCTTCCCCGACTGGCCCGAACGACTCCCGACGGCACCGTGGTTGCGCGTCCCCACTGGAGCCTTGGACGTGCGCAGGACCAACTCGTCGGCCTGGCGGCAGACGGCCTTCGCCGGTGTGAACCTGCACGCGACCGCGACTTCGGTAGCGGAGTTCTTCTCCCTTCTGACCAACGCGGACGGTCCGTTACGCGCACTACTGGGAACCGAACTGCACCGTGAGTACATCTCAGCCCAGACCACAGGGCATGACGAGGTCTTCGGCACCGAGCTCACCTGGACACTGGGCCTGCTCCGCGACAACGGAAAGATCGCCAAGGGCGGGATCGGCGGCTCAGCCGCCTGGTGGTCGATCAAACACGGCCACGCCTGCGCCTACCTGACGCGCCGGCTGGACGACCACTCCCGTGCCGCCGAGATTGCAACCGCCCTGGGGGACGACCTGACCGTGACCGCCGAGAGCTGAGGCGGAACTCCCGCCGGAGTGGCACGCCACGTGCGCACTCCTTACGGCGGGAGTCACGCACGCTGCGCCGGTGGGATGTGCAGACGGCTCCCGCGTGAGGCCTGTTGCCTCAGCCGCCAATCTGCGGCATGCCGGAGATCTGCTCTATCGCTGTCCGGGCCCAGTCGTGCGCTGCGGCCTGCGAACCCGACTCCGCACCTCGGGCAAGCGGGGAGAGAAGACCGCGCAGAAGCAACCATGCGCGTCGGATCCTGCCCTGGTCCGGCTCCGGCTGGGTCGCCTCTTCCAGGATCTCGGCAGCCGCATGCCGCGCATCCTCGTTCTCCGTCTCCCCGAGATCGGCCGAGGGGAGACGGTCCAGAACCCCAGCCACCGCGCGGGCGAGGCCCTCATACCCCGGCGCGATCTCCGCTTAGTTCTGCACACCCTGGTAGAGCTGCGCGCTTCCCCACGCGATCACGTTGCTCTCGACGGTACAACCCTCCTGGAAGACGGGCCCGTTGCAGGTGTCACCGCCGTCGATGACGACCGGCCAAGTGCCTGACGTACCGGTAGTACGGGATGAGATCTACCCGGCATGGCTTCCGCAAGGCACGAACGCGCCTTCGTCGACCCAGCCCTGGTGTTCGTAGAAGCGGCGCGCACGGGCGTTGCCGGTAGCGACAGCGAACAAGGCCGGTCGTGGCCGTGCTCCCCGACGAGGAACATGCCTGCCACATCAGTACCGCGATAAGTCTCCGCCACGTGCTGGACCGCTTCCCAGAACACCGAGTTTGGCGCGCCGGATCAGCGGGGAATGAGCCACCAACCAAGGTTTATTACTTAAAGTTACCTGGCGAGCACAGTAGGCGAAAGAGGAGGAGTCTCCTCAGCAAGCCTGGAAGGAGTGGATCGGAAGACGCCGCATCGGGTGCATCGAAGAGTGCTTCGCCTGCACGGGCTGCGCCGATGCCCACCGAACCGCGAACAAGCCTGCAAAGTTCTGCTCGTCTCTCTGAGCTGACAAGGAAGGACACGTCCATGAGCATCCTGGGTGGACAATTTCGACACCGAGCGTCGACCGCGGCCGCATCCATGGTGTTGGTGACAGGGGCCCTGCTCGGTGGTGGTCTCACCATGGCACCGCCCGCGTTCGCCGATGAACCGGCAGCCGAACAGGAGGTGGCCCATTTCGAGGTCGACTTCATGAAGGACATGATCGACCACCACGCCTTGGGTGTGATGATGGCGCAGACATGCCTGGAGAAGGCGATCCACGAGGAGTTGACGGATCTGTGCCAGACGATCATCGATTCCCAGTCCACTCAGATCGAGACGATGCAGGGATGGCTGCAGGACTGGTACGGCCACGACCACGAGCCGCAGCTAAGTTCCTATGACCGGCTGTCGGCACGGAATCTCGAACACTGGTCGGGGGACGAGTACGAGATTCAGTTCATGCGATCGATGACCAGCCACCACAAGGGGGCGGTCACTGATTCCGACCGCTGCCTCGACCGCGCCGAACATCCGGAACTGCTTGGCCTGTGCCGCACCATTCACGAGTCGAACAGTAAGCAGATCGACATGATGCAGGGCTGGCTCCAGCAGTGGTACGGCCTGCGGAGCGGATACTCCGGGTACTGACGTAGTAGGCATCCCGCTGTGCTTCGGGAGGATCCGTCCCTCCTGCTCTACAGAAGAGAAGTCTGGTCCTCAATCGTAGGCCTCTCCGGAGTGCGTACGCGGTGCACCGGCACTGCGTACGCACCTGATCACTGCGTGGGATTCGCACAGAGCGACTCCTGGGCACCGACCAGCGCAAAGCTAGGCCAAGCGTGGAGAGTCCTCGATCACATGGTGGAATCGGTGATCGAGATGGGCTGCCAGGAAAGCGCCCGAACTGGTGATCAGCAAGGCCCAGGGCAAGGTGTCTCCCTCGCGGCCGTCGCTCAGTAGCATCATGGACACGCCCCACCACCAACCGCTCATCGACAGCGGGAACGAGACCGCCCTCCACTCGGGTCCACCGTGGCGCAGGGCGAGTTCGTTCATGGTCGAGCAGGACACTACGACCGCGATGACGGCCAACAGCAGCACAGCTCGGATCAGGGCACTGCACAGATCTGACCATCAGGGCGCGGAAGTGCCTCAGCCTCGCTTGGGTGGACCACACACAGGTAGTCGACCTTCTTCACCAGAACCTACTCGTACCGAGTTCGTGCCTAGGGAACGGGTTCTGGCGCGCGTGCTGGCCGAAAATACACCTATCGAACTTAGTCGCTTAGGCACTTAGGTCGGTGTCCCGATAGATCACAAGGGCAGGGTGTAGCCGCCCGCCAGCCGCTGCATGTCGGCCATGAACACGCTCCACATTCCGCTCACCTGGGCAATACCGATGAGTACCAGCATGGCGCCGCCCACCCGGGACACGATGTCCCCTCGCCGCCGGGCCCAGCTCAACGCGCGCATGGTCTTCGACAACCCAACGGCCGCGGCGAGAAAGGGCAACCCCAGACCGAGCCCGTAAGTGAAGGCGAGAAAGGCGCCGCGCTCCACCGTTCCGGTGGAGACCGACAGAGTCAGGACCGCGGCCAGTGTGGGCCCCATACACGGTGTCCACCCCAGACCGAAGAGCACTCCGAGTAGCGGGGCCCCGGCCAGCCCGGAGCGAGGCCGATAAGCGAGCTTGAAAGACCGGCCGATCAAGGGAAACTTGCCCAGCACTCCCATGAACGCCAGGCCGAGGATGATCGTGAGGACGCCGAGGATGCGAATCATGATGTCCTCATATTCGAGCAGTAGCCCGCCCAGGCTGCCGAACAGCGCACCGTAGGCGGCGAAGAGCCCGGAGAAGCCCGCGACGAACAGCAGTGTGCCGATGACCGCACGACTGCGGAACACTCCCCCTGCCGATCTCCCCTGCCCTTCGGCTCCCGACATCCCAGCGATATAGGACAGGTAACCGGGTACCAGTGGCAGGCAGCACGGAGAGACGAACGTGATCGCTCCGGCGGCAAGCGCGAGCGCGATGGCGAAGAGCAACGGGCCGCTGGTGACGATCTGCGCGATGTCCATCGTGTCGGGGACTCCTTCATGGGTGTTGTCCTGTATCGAGCAGGGGGTGCGGCACTACGCCTAAGCTCCTTAGGTATGCTAGGCCGCGGTCCCGCGAGAGTTCATCCGCCCCCGGGAACACTTCCTCACCTGCGCGAAAAGCCGGTCAACCTCCGCCGTTTCCGAGCTTTCGAGCCCGTCCGCGTCGGACACACCCCGGCTCGTCTGCCTCTACCGTTCGGGAGTCTGCATGCCCCTGGCACATCGGGTCCGTATCTGCACCCTCTTCGACGATGACCCTGAGTTCTGGCGAGAGTGTCTGGGCACGATCCGATGGCTGTCGGAAGATCCGATGGCCTCGGACCAGATACCTGAGGAGCGGCTGTGGACCGCAGCCCCTACCTGCTAACCGAGCACCCGCTGTTCACCCACGCCCCGACATCGTCAGCCAGTCCACGCCGGCGCTCTGCTACCACCGTCCTGGAGTTCGTCGAACGTCTCTTCCATCGACGCCTGGCCTGGTGCCCCCCACCCTGGCAGAAATGCGCGGTGAGCACCTGCACACGATCGCCCGTCTCTCCCGGCCCAGGTCCACATCCCTGTCCAGCGAGGTTCCCAACGATGCCCTTCCACCGAACCGGCGCTCGTCCGCGCCGCGTGCTCCGAGTGAGTGCGGCTGCCATCGCATTGGCGTTCACCCTCGTCTCGTGCGCAAACACCGACGCAGCCAGCGGCAGCGGTGACGAACGCTATGTCCAGGGCGACGGATCCGAGACCGTGTTTGCGCCCGACGAGCGTCTACCCGCGCCCGAAGTCAGCGGGGAGACTCTTGACGGCGATCCGGTGAATTTAGAGGACTACCTCGGTGACGTGCTGGTCCTCAACATCTGGGCGAGCTGGTGCGCACCCTGCCGGACGGAGATCCCCGTTCTCAAGGAGGTCTACGCCGAACACCAGGAGTCGGGGCTGGAGTTCCTCGGTATCAACATCAAGGACGACCGCACCGCCGCACGGGCCTTCGTGCGCAACCTGGGAATCTCCTACCCGAGCATCTACGACCAGCCCGGCGTGGTCCCCCAGGCTTTCCGGGACACTGTGCCTCCCCGCGCCATCCCCAGCACGATCGTCATCGACCACGAGGGCCGCATCGCCGCCCGCGTCATCGGCGAGACCACCTATAATCAGTTAACCGATCTCGTCGAGCCCGTGCTCAACGAGCGCAACGGAGAGGCCAAGCCGACGTGACGACGGTGCTCCTCCCGGACCAATCGAGCCAGGCAGCGCTTGACGCCGTCGGCGGTGTCTCCGGTGTACCGTCGGTAACCTCACCCGGGATCCGTTCAGCAAGTTCGCGTTCACCGCAGGCCTGGTCACGCCGCTGGCAGTAGGGATAAGGCGAACGATGTACAACCTGGTCTGGCGGATCCTGCCGAACTCATGACGGCTCTCGGACTTGTCGTCGGGGCCGTGGCTCTGCCGTGGTCCGTCGCCTTTCCCCGATCGACCCCTACCTGCCGTTCAGCGACGTCACCCTGGGCGCCGGGGCACCCGAGGACTGACGGGGAGGCGGACGGCGCCGCCCACCTGAGTCGGACTCAGGGTGTGGGGCAGCAGTGCGCGCCTGCCATGGCGATCGCGGGAATCACCACGACGGCCAGCGGCGCGATGACGACCGCCACCGCAACCGCACCGCCGAGCACCACCTGCCACGGGCTCAGCCGAGTCCGACCGTCGATCAGGCGGCGGACCCGGTTGCCAGTACCATGCCCGCTCGCGGCCAGGACCGCTTCGGGCATCGGCGACTGCTCCGAGGAGCCGCCCTTGGCCAGGGCCAGCAGAGCTCCAGCGACCGTCAGACGGTCCGTGGCCAAGGTCGCGGCGTCGTCGGCTGCCAACTCGACCAGCCTGGCGGTCTCGGATCGCGCCAGTGCGAACGCCCTGACAAAGGGGAAAGCCCGTTCCACGCCGCGGGTGAGCGCGACCAACAGGTGATGGCGACCGCTCAGGTGCGCCCGTTCGTGGGCCAGCACCGCCTCCAGGCCCGCCTCGTCCAGCGCGGCCAAGGCGGCGCTGGTCAGCACCACGCGGCCGCCCCGGCCCGGCAGGCAGTAGGCGGCGGCCGCCCCATGGTCGAGAACTGTCGCCCCCAGGTGCTCGTTTCCGGTACCGACCATGGCAAGGATCCGCAGATGGTGACGCCGTTCCCGCAGTACCCGCACCCATTCGGCGCTCACCCCGTAGGCGCAGCGCCCGACGATGCCGAAGGCAACGGCCAGTCCGGCGGTGGAGGCGAGCCCTTCCCCAAAGGTGGAGTAGGTACCGCGCAGCATCATCAGACACATCTGCAGCAGCCCGGCCAGGTCAGCGGACAGCGGCAGGACGGGTACGACGACCGCCAGGCCGGCGAGAGCCGCCGCCATCACGACGGACGCCGCCAGCGCCTGCCAGAGGACCAACGCCAGACGTGGAGCCCGCTCCACCCAGGCGGCCCGGGCCAGCAGTGGAGCGGCCACGGCGATTCCCACCGCTGAATAGGCCGCCAGAACCAGCGTGACCATTACGCGGCGCCCCCTTCGCGCTCATCCTCCCTGATCCGCGCTCCGGCCAGACGATCCGTCAGTTCAGCGATCTCGCCAGGATCCATACTGTCCACGAATCGAGCGAGCGCGGCGCCCCGATCCTGCGTTTCGTCCAGGGCATGGTGCATCAGTCTGGCGATGTAGTCCTCACGAGTGGCCGTGGCCCAGTACCGATAGGCTCGGCCTTCCAGTCCGCGGTCCAGCCAGCCCTTGCCATGCAGAATGTTCATCACCGTCTGCACAGTCGTGAAGGCCGGTACCGGTTCGCGGTCAAGCTGGTTGAGGACCTCGCGTACCAGCAGCGGGTGCTCGGCGTCCCACACCACTTCCATGATCGCGGCTTCCAGAGCACCGAACCGCTGCACGACGTCCGCCTCCACTCGTCATTCCATGTCGATCTTGCGCTGCAGGTATTCCTCGCGGTCGATCTCTCCCGCAGCGTACCTGCGGCGCAACTCCTCCTGAGCTGAGTCTGCTTCGAGTCGCGAAGGGCTCTTCCGCCGAGTCATCGACCGGCCCCACCACACACTCCCGGCCACGGCAAGGCCGAACAGGAAGACCAAGAGAAGCAGCGATCCGCCCATCATCCACGGGCCCAGCATGCCCATGCCGCCTATCATTCCCATTCCGCACATGGCATCTCCTCCCTTTCACCACCGCCCAGATTCCACAGGATGGGTATGCCCGGTTCGCTTCAGCGGTGCTCCCTTACACCGCCCTGGACCAGCGACTCCCAGGTACGATCCCCGTCCTCACTCTGGTACACGCTCTCGCTGCAGCTGCCCGCGTACACCGTCTGCGGGTCGTCAGGATGGAACGCCAGGTTGTTGTTTCCCATGTCTTCCCTGTGTTCTGGTTGAAAAGTGGTGGTGTGCGGTGCTCCGGTGGCCGTCACACGCCGTGTCCTCAGCGCTTCCTCTGCAAGGAAGCGAGGTCGTCGATCCGACTGTGTTCGGCCCTCAGCCGCTCAACTTCGGTGCGCAGACACGCCGTCTCCTCCTACGTGTCGGTCATCTCGGCTGAGCAGGAGGCGCCGCGCATGCCACGCATCATCAGCAGCATGGACGCGGACACACGAGCGCGACTGCGATCCCAAACGCGGAACCTGCCCGCTGGGTTGATCGCAGAGCGTTCAACGCCAAGTTAATACTGACCAAGAAGGGATCGCGGCCACCCGGCACGGACCCACTGCTGCGACAAGGGCTATCCAGCTTCTGCGAGGAGGCTTCCCCGTTGCCCTCGCTGTTTGACCAGTCGGCCCCAGCGCTCCTTACGGCCGAAGTGCGTTCCAATCTCCCTCCCGCTCGGCAGTTTTCCCGTCTGCTGTTGCCGCTCCAGCGCCCACCGCCAAGCCCTGTCCTGAAACGGAGACAGAGTTGGCTCGCCTGCAGTCTCCTCGCCCGTGTCACGCACGATTTGCAGCTCAGTGGTTCCTGATACCTCTAGTGCCTCGGTGCCTTCCTGGACTTCCCGCGTCTCCGCTTCCGGGACCTGACCATGGGCTGCGTCAGCAGTGCGTACGCTGCGCGCGGCGGTGCGGAACTCGCGCATGAGCAGCTCGTAGGCGCCGATCAGAGCGAAGCTCGGCCAGGCATGGATGATCCGCGACCACATCGTGGGGTCAGCCACCGCGACGTTGGCTGCCAGGGACGCACCGGAACCGATGATCAGTAGCGCCCAGGGCAACAGACTGCCCTTGCGGCCGTTGCGGGCGTCGCTCAACAGCGTCATGGAGGCGCCCACGATCATGCCGTCGACCGAGAGCGGGAACAGGGCCGCGCGCCACTCGGGCTCACCGTGGCGCAGCGCGAGTTCGTACATGTGCGAGTAGGACACCACCGCGGCGATCACGGCCAGCATCAGCACGGCGGCGATGGTCGTCCAGCGGGACCAGCGGGAAGAATCCATCAGACTCACCGCCCGTCCAGCGACAGGTCAGTACTCAGGACCAACGAGCTCGGTCCCTGTGGGGGAATGGTTGAAGTCCCCCCTCGGACACAAACGAAGGCCCTGCTCGCAGGGCCTTTTTTGTTGCCCGGGCCGCGGGGGCCGATCGGGAGCGACGCGTCCGCGTCGCTCCCCGCCGTCGAGGAACCGGCCGCCCCGGGGCTCGGAGGGGCCGACGCGGCCAGTTCCCGGTTCAGCTGAGCTGGAGGGTGAAGCACCTGGCCATCGGCTCACCGACGTAGGGCCCGTAGCCGTCGGTCCGCTGGTAGCCCTCGCGCTCGTAGAACCGGATCGCGTCCGGCTGCTTCACGCCGGTCGACAGCACCAGTGAGCTGATCCCGTGCCCCCGGGCGTGGTCCTCCAGTGCACGCAGGATGCGGGTCGCCGCGCCGGTGCCCCGGGCCTGGGGGGTCACGTACATCCGTTTGATCTCGCCCGTGCCGTCGTCCAGCAGGCGTAAGGCGCCGCAGCCGATCGCGTCGCCGCCCGGGTCGCGGGCGACGAGGAACACGCTGACGGTCTCGGCGGTCGGCGGCTCGGTCTCCTGGTCGGGCATGTCGTAGCGGGCGGCCAGTTCGACCTGCATGGCCCGGCGCAGCCGGACGCCGTCCGCGCCGTCCCACGGCTGCTCCGCGATGTCCACGGTCATGGTGTTCCTCGTTTCGTGGTTTTCGTGTTTCACAGGAAATGTCTACTTCATAGGCGGGCTTGCGACTGCACGGTCCGTCTCGTTCATGCCGGTGCCCCGGCACGGGCCTTCGCCGTCCTGCGCTCCCGCGCCGCGCACGCGAGGCGCAGGACCACCGAGCGGAGTGCCTCGACGGGACGGCTCGACGGCACGAACATCTGCTGCTTCAGCCGCGCGATGCGCTGGTGCCTCCTGACGAACGGGCGCAGCCCCGACTCCCAGGCGGCCAGGGCGGCGTCGAGGTCGTCCGGGGACTCCAGCAGCGCCCTGCCGAGCTCGGCGCCGCCTCGGAGGGCGGTCGTGGCGCCCATGCCCGAGTAGAGGTTCGGACACCACGCCGCGTCGCCCAGCAGGACGACCCGCCCGCTGCTCCACCGGGGCATCCTCACCTGGTGCACCGAGTCGAACAGGAACTCCGGCGTCCTCTCCAGGGCCGCCAGGGCGTGCCGCACCGCGGGGTCGTCCATCCCCGAGAAGACCGTGCGCAGGCGCTGGACCGCGGATCCGGTGAACTGCTTCCGGGTGTCCTCGGTGCGGTAGGTCAGCAGGACGGTGGGGGGCCGGTCGGCGAGCCCGAACACCCACACCGCACGGCCCGCGCGGGCGCTGATGACGCTGTCCGCCTCGTCGAAGGACGGCACCTGCTCCTGGAGCTGGAACGCGCAGACCATCGCGCCCCAGTCCGTCATGTAGTCCTCGTGCGGGCCGAAGACCATGCGGCGCACGCTCGACCGCAGCCCGTCGGCGCCGACGACCAGGTCGAAGCCCTCGGAGTAGCGCGCGCCGGTGCCGGCGTCCTCGAACAGCACCCGCACGTCGCCGCCGACAGTGTGGATCTCGACGGGCGCGGTCGCGAACCGCACGTCGACGGGCTCGTCCGTCCCGTCCCCGCAGGCGCTCCGCCAGAGAGCGGCCTCGATGTCGCCGCGGACCACCGCCGCGGGGTCGCCCGGCTGGTGCAGGAAGCCCATGCCCGGCTCACGCTTTCCGCTCCGGGTCAGCGACCACGCCTTCCCTCCGTCGGGCGGATTGCGGGTGTGGAGGTGGTCGGCGACACCGAGGTCGACGGCCGCCTGCCTGCCCTCCGTCATCAGCCCGACGAAGTAACCGCCTCTTCGGCGTTCCGGGGCCCGTTCGACGATCACCGGTGTCCAACCGGCCTGCCGCAGCCCGATCGCCGCGGACATGCCCGCGATCCCCAGCCCGACGACCAGTGCGCGCTTTCGCACGATGCCGTTCTCCCCTCTCCTCGAATCGGGCCCGGTCAGTCCGGGACGATGACGGCTCGGGCGCGTCCCTGGTGCGCCCAGGCCTCGCCGACGCGGCTGAGCGGGTAGACGGTGTACGGCGCGTCGAAGGTGCCGTCGGCGAACCGGGCGATGACCTCGGGGAATTCGGCGATCATCCGCGCCTTCGGGACCGAGCCCGCGCCGCTGCCGCTGATCCGGATCCGCCGGCTGCGCAGCAGCGCCGCGGGCAGCGCCGCCTCGGCTCCGGCGAGCGAGCCGATCTGCACGTAGTCGACGGCAGCGCTGCCGTCGTCCGTGTCCGTCCTCCCCAGCGCGGCGAAGGCGGCCTCGGCGGCGGGACCCCACACGAAGTCGAGCACGAGGGCGGGCTGCGCCTCGGCGACGGCAGCGCCGAGGGCGGCGGGCCAGGTGTCGGGTGCGTCGGCCGCGAGGGCGACGGTGACGGCGCCGAGGCCGCGCAGCCGACCCAGGGCCTCGTGGTCGCGCCCGGCCGCGATGACGCGTTCCGCGCCGAGGGACAGCGCCGCGCGCACGGCCAGGCCGCCCGACGCCCCGGTCGCGCCGAGCACCAGCACGGTGCCCAGCTCGCCGACCTCCTCGCGCCGGGCGGCCAACGCCATCCAGCCCGACATGGCGGGGTTCATGCCGGCGGCGACCGCGAGCGGATCGGCCCCGGGGGGCAGCTCCACCTCGAACGGGGTGACCAGCCGTTCGGCCATCGTGCCCCACGGCGGCCGGGCGAGGCCCGTGTAGACCAGCCGCCCGTCCTCGGTCCGGGCCACGGCGTCGATGCCCGGCACGAGGGGATACGCCTGTCCGCTGCCGTAGTGGCGGCCGGAGGCCAGTCCGCGGACGACGTGGTGCAGACCCGCGCCCACGAGCCGCAGCGGCGGGGTTTCCCGCCGNGCTGTTCCGGCTCCGGGAAGTCCGCGCAGACGGGGGGTGATTCGGGGGTGTTGACGACGGCAGCACGCACGACAGGCTCCTTAACTAAGTTCAATTCTGGTGCCACCCAACCTGCCTGAACTTTGTTAAAGTGTCAACCGTGGCAAAAGGCATCACGCGGGAGCGGATCGTGGCGGCGGCGCTCGAACTGCTCAACGACAAGGGCATGGACGCCCTCACCGTCCGCGCGCTCGCTTCCCGGCTCGACGTGGGAGCCCCCGCGCTGTACTGGCACGTCCGCAACAAGCAGGAACTGCTGGACGAGATGAGCACGGTCGTCATGCGCCGTGTCACCGACGCGCTCTCGGGGATCCCTCCCGGGGCCGGCTGGCGTGACGACGTGGCCGCCTACGCCCGCGTCCTGCGCTCGGAGTACCTGCTCTACCGAGACGGGGCGCGCATCTTCAGCGGCACGCGGATCTCCGATCCGGCGGTGGTGAGGGCGAAGGAGCCCTGGCTCGCGCGCCTGACGGCGGCCGGGTTCACGCTCGCCGGGGCGGACGACGCCCTCGACCTGGTCACCGCGTTCGTGGTCGGCTTCGTCATCGAGGAACAGGAGCGGGGCCAGCCGGTCGGCGCCGACCCGGACCGTTACTCGCTCGCTGGGCGCGACGCGTGGCTGGGCGACGGCGCCGAACTCGTCAAGGCCGCCGGGCACCTCCGCGACGACGGTGACCGAAGGTTCGAACGGCATCTCGGCGTCGTCCTCGACGGGCTCGACGGGCTCGCGGCCCGCCCGCACGACTGACGGACCGGGACCGCGGACGGGCCCTCCGCCGCGGCCCCGGCGCGGCCGGCACCCAACGTTTTCGCAACAGGCCCCGACCTATGCTGAACGGCCATGGAGCCGGACCGTGGGAACCCGGCGCCGTCGGCGGGACGTGCCGGGACGCGGCAACGGTCGGAGTGGGAGGGGACGCCATGCGTGTGCTGATCGTCGAGGACGAGGTCTTCATGGCCGAGGCGCTCCAGGCGGGGCTGCGCCAGGAGGCCATCGCCGCCGACATCGCCCTCGACGGCGACCAGGCGCTGGAGCGCGCCTCGGTCAACGACTACGACGCGATCGTCCTCGACCGGGACATCCCGGGGACCCACGGCGACGACGTGTGCGCCGCGGTCGTCCGCGACCACCCCGGGACCAGGGTCCTGATGCTCACCGCCGCGACCCGGCTACGGGACAAGGTGGGCGGATTCGCCCTGGGCGCCGACGACTACCTCACCAAGCCCTTCGCCCTGGAGGAGCTGGTCGTGCGCCTGCGCGCACTCGCCAGGAGGCCCGCGTCGTCCGTTCCGCCGGTACTGGAGTGGGGCGGCCTGCGACTGGACCCGTACCGCAGGGAGGCCGACCGGGACGGGCGCCGTCTGAGGCTGACCCGCAAGCAGTTCGCCGTCCTGGAGGTGCTCATCAGGGCGGAAGGGGGCGTGGTCAGCTCCGAGACGCTGCTGGAGAAGGTCTGGGACGAGAACGCCGACCCGTTCACCAGCGCGCCCCGGGTGACGATGTCCCAGTTGCGCAGGGCCCTGGGCGGGCCGGACCCCGTCGTCACCGTCCCCGGAGCCGGGTACCGTCTCGCGGATCCCGGGGACGGGAGGTGAACGCGCGCGTCCCCGGCCCGCCCGGGAGGAGGGGCAGCGCGCGCCTGCGCCTCGCCCTGAGCTACGCCGGATTCCTCGTGGCGGCGGGCCTGGCGGTGCTGGCCGGGATCTACGTGGTCCTGCGCTACGTTCCCGACTACCCGCTCACCGCGGCCAACCCGCGCGACTCCGGCGGCCCGGTCGTCCCCACGCGCGGGCAGATCCTCGACGCCGTCGTCATGGTCTCCGGTGCCGTGCTGGTGGTGTTGGCCGTGATCGGGCTCGTCGGCGGGTGGTTCCTCGCGGGATGGGTGCTCCGTCCCCTGCGCCAGCTCAACGAGGCCGTCCGGATCGCCGCCTCTGGGCGGCTGGAGCACCGCATCCGGCTCTCCGGACGCAACGACGAGTTCCGAGAGCTCGCCGACTCCTTCGACCACATGCTCGACCGCCTGGAGAACGCGTTCGAGACACAGGAGCGCTTCGCCGCCAACGCCTCCCACGAGCTGCGGACCCCGCTGGCCGTGACGGCGACCCTGCTGGACGTGGCCCGCCGCGACCCGGAGGGGCAGGACCACCCGCGCCTGATCGAACGGCTCAGCATCACCAACGCCCGGGCGATCGGGCTCACGGAGGCCCTCCTCCGGCTGGCCGACGCCAATGCCGTGACCGCCGTCTCCACACCGGTCGACCTGGCCGACGTCGCCCGCGGCGTCGTGGCCGAGAACGCGGCGGAGGCCGAACGCCTCGGGGTGCGGCTGGACCTCGCGTCGGCTCCGGCGCCGACGCTCGGCGACCCCGCGCTGCTCACCCAGCTCACCCAGAACCTGGTGCAGAACGCGTTGCGCCACAACGTGAGAAGGGGCGGGACGGCTTCGGTCAGCACCGACCGCGCCCCCGGCGACGGCGCCGTCCTGCGGGTCGACAACACGGGCCCGCACCACACGGCCGAGACGGCGGCCCGGCTGCACGAACCCTTCCTGCGCGGACAGGGCAGGTTCGGGGCCGGGGCGGGTCACGGGCTGGGGCTGGCCCTGGTCTCGCGGGTGGTCGAGGTCCACGGCGGCGTACTGGACCTGCGACCGCGCGCGGGCGGGGGGCTGACCGTCACGGTCACGCTCCCCCGCCTGCGCGGTCACCTCGCGTCGTCACCGTAGAGGGTGCTCGCCGGTCGGACGGCACGGTGACAGGTCCCGTCCGGGAGGCGTCCCCCGCGCGTCACCGGGTCGCGGTCACACGTCCCAGGTGACCGGGAGGCTCTTCACCCCGTGGAGGTCCGCGGTCTCCGGACGCAGGCCGGCCTCGACCTCCTCGGACGGCACGGCCAGGCGCAGCGTGGGGAAGCGGTCGAACAGCGCGGGCAGCGCGACCCGCATCTCGACGCGGGCAAGCTGCTGGCCCAGGCACTGGTGGATGCCGTGGCCGAAGGCCAGGTGCCCGCCCTCCCGCCTGCGGACGTCGAGCACGTGGGGATCGGTGAAGCGCTCGGGATCGCGGTTGGCGGTGTTGTACGACAGGATGACCGTCGTACCGGCCTCGACGGTCTGACCGCCCAGTTCGACGTCCTCCAGTGCCGTCCTCATGAACGTCTTGGCCACGCTCAGGTACCGCAGCAGCTCCTCCACGGCCAGTTCGGTGGCCTCGGGACCGGCGCGCAGCGCGGCCAGCTGCTCCGGGTCGCGCAGCAGCGCGAAGGTGCCCAGCGCCAGCGTGTTCGCGGTGGTGTCGAACCCGGCCGCCAACAGGATCAGGGCGACCCCCCTCAGCTCCTCGTCGGTCAGGTCGCCGCCGGTGAGTTCGCTGAGCACGTCGTCGGTGGGGTTCGCGCGCTTGGCGACCACCAGTTCCGCGAGGTAGCGCTGGGTCGCGGTGTAGGCCGCGATCTGGTCCTCCTCGCCCGCCTCCCCGCCGAGGAACGTCTCGATCTGCTCCTGGAAGGAGCCCCGGTCCCGGTACGGCACCCCCAGCAGCTCACAGATCACCATGGCGGGGACGGGCCTGGCGAACGCGGTCACCAGGTCCGCCGTCGGCCCGTCCGCCTCCATGGCGTCCAAGTGGGCGGCGGTGATCTGCTCGACGCGCTCGGTGAGCAGCCGCATCCGCCGAACGGTGAACCTGCCCACCAGCGGTCTGCGGTAGCGGCTGTGCTGCGGCTCGTCCATGAGGAGGAACTCGCCGGGCGGGGCCGGAGGGACCTCGATGTCGCCGTAGTCGATCAGCGGGTGGTGGCGCATGAGCTCCTTGCGGGAGCTGAACCGCGGGTCGGCCAGGGCCGTCCTGACCAGGTCGTATCCGGTGACCAGCCAGCCCTGGTGTCCGTCGGGGAAGGCGTAGCGGCTGATGGGGCCGTGCTCGCGCGCCTGGACCAACTCCGGGGGCGGATCGAAGGGGCAACCGGGCTGGCGCGCCGTCGGCAGTGCCGTGACGGTGTGGAGGGGTGTGCTCATGGCCGTTCCTCATCTGGCGGTGGTGCGTGTCCGACACGGTCCGGGGACCGCGTCGCGTCGTCGTGCTCGCTGGGGGTCCGGTCGGCGACCGGGCCGACCGGACCCGTCGTCGCCGTCCCGCTCGACCGGTACGGCTAGGCCGCGGGGTCGCGGTTGTACAGCTTCCTGGCCCACAGGTAGGAGACCAGGGCGATGCCCGCGCACCAGGCGACCGCCGCGACCCCGCTGCCACCGGTCCCGGTGCCCGTCAGCAGCCCGCGCAGGGTGTCGATGATCGGCGTGAACGGCTGGTACTCGGCGAACCAGCGCAGGCCGCTCGGCAGCGTCTCGGTCGGCACGAAGCCGCTGCCCAGGAAGGGCAGGAAGAGCATCGGCATGGGAAGGTTGCTGGCCGACTCGACGGTCCTGGCGACCAGGCCCAGCGCCACCGACAGCCACGTGAGGGCGAACGAGACCATCATCAGCAGTCCGACGACCGCGAGCCACTCCGCCGGGCCCGCGCTGGGCCGGAACCCGATGAGCAGCGCCACCGCGGTGATCAGGCCCGCGCTGAGCATCGCCTGGACCAGGCTGCCGACGACGTGTCCGGTCAGGACCGACACCCGGGCGATGTCCATGGTGCGGAACCGGGCGACGATGCCCCCGGTCATGTCCATGGCCACCGAGATGGCCGTCCCCTGGGCCGCGCTCACCACCGCGATCAGGATGATCCCGGGTGCGATGTAGTCGAGGTAGTCGGCACGGCTGGCCGCGGCCCCGCCCGCGCCGGGGCCCATCGCTCCCCCGAAGACGTACACGAACAGCAGGAGGAAGAAGATCGGCATCCCGGCCAGGAGCAGCGTCATGGACGGGTAGCGCAGCATGTGCCGCAGCTGGCGGGCCACCATCGTGGCCGAGTCGCCGGCGGCGTGGGTGAGGGTGGTCATCGGGTCGCCTTCCGTGCGTTGTCGTCGGCGCCCCGGTGACCCGTGAGCGCGAGGAAGACGTCGTCGAGGGCCGGGGTCTGCACCGACAGCTCCTCGGGAATGATCGACGCGGTGTCGAGGCGGTCCAGGAGGTCACGCAGCGAGGCGACCCCTCCTCCGCCGGGCACCCTGAGCACCAGCGCGTCAGTGTCGGTCTCGCCGCCCAGGACCCGGACCGCCGACTCCAGTGCGTCGGCCTCGGTGAAGCGCAGGCGGACGTGGCCGCCGGGGACGCGGCGCTTGAGCTCGGCGGCGGTGCCCTGGGCCACGATCGTGCCGTGGTCCAGGACCGCGATGCGGTCGGCGAGCTGGTCGGCCTCCTCCAGGTACTGCGTGGTGAGGAAGACGGTGACTCCGTCGGCGACGAGGTCGCGGATGATCTGCCACATGTCCCGGCGGCTGCGCGGGTCCAGACCGGTGGTCGGCTCATCGAGGAAGATCAGCCGCGGCTCGCCCACCAGTGTCATCGCCAGGTCGAGCCGACGGAACATGCCCCCGGAGTAGGTGGAGGCGGGCTTTCCCGCCGCGTCGGCGAGGTCGAAGTGCTCCAGAAGCTCGGCCGCGCGGCGGCGTGCGCGGGCCCGCCCCATGCGGTGCAGCCTCGCCATGAGCATCAGGTTCTCGCGCCCGGTGAGCAGGCCGTCCACCGCGGAGTACTGCCCGGTGACGCCGATCGCGGCGCGCACCGCGTCGGGCTCCGTCGCCACGTCGTGCCCCAGGACCCGGGCCCGGCCGCCGTCTGCGCCGATCAGTGTGGACAGGATCTTGACGACGGTGGTCTTGCCCGCGCCGTTGGGCCCCAGCAGCGAGAAGACGGTTCCCTCGGGGATCTCCAGGTCGACGCCGTCCAACACTGCGCGGTCGCCGTAGGACTTGCGCAGTCCGGTGACAGTGACGGCCGAACGGGGGGTGTGCCGGTTCATGTGCGGTCTCGTCTCTGTCTGTTCAGGACCGGTGGACCAGGACGTCGCCGTGGACGCTGCGGGCGCGGATCTCGACGGTCTCCTCGGCGGGGCCGGGGTCGTCGGCGGCCTCCAGGGAGCTGCGCACGACGCCCTTCTTGGTCACCGCGTCCAGCCAGGCGGCGGTGCCCTCGCGGACGCCGATCTCCAGTTCGCCGAAGGAGGTCTCGATGTCGACGCCGCCCCGGACCACCTGGCCGAGCCGGATGCTGCCGTGGTGGGTGCGCGCGGTGACGGAGGCCAGGGCGCGGTCGGCGGTGATGTCACCGTGCGCGGAGTTGGCCCGCAGGTCCCCGGTCACCGTGCCGAGGGTGAGGGCCCCGCCCGTGGACTTGACCACGGCGGAGCCGTCGATCTCCCCCGCGCGGACCCAGCCGTACCCCGTGGTGAGCTCGGCGTTGCCGGTGACGCGGTCCACGGCGATGTTGCCGTGGGAGAGGGCGATCTCGGACGCGCCCAGCGGCCCCTCGCAGCGGACGCTCCCGAAGTCGCCGGTGGCGTGGACGCGCGAGCCCGCGGGCAGTTCGACGGTGATGTCGACCATGCCCTTGCGTCCGATCACGCGGCCCAGGCCCGAGGGCTGGGGGTCCCTCACCTGGAGGCGGCCTCCGGCGTAGTCGACCTCGACCCGCTCGGCGGCGCGCACGTCGCTCTCCTTGGCCTCGTCGCGGGGACGGACCTCGACGGTGGTCCCGGTGCGGCCTCCGGCACTGATCTGGAGGTTTCCGGCGACCAGGGTGATGTCGGCGGTGACGGGTTCGGGGGTGTCGAAAGTTGGCATGGCTGTCTCCCTGACGTGGCGCTGGTGGTCGTCTCCGCTGGTGGGAGACGCGGTGGTGGAGGAGGAGGTCCGGCGGCAGGGTCCGGTCAGCGGACCCAGCCGGTGTAGCCGCGGCCGACCTGGCGTGCCCGGGTGTCGGGTCGGCGCCTGCCGCTGTCGAGCGACGCGGTCACCGCGCGCACCAGCCAGGCGTTGACCGACAGCCCCTCGCCGCGGGCCGCCTCCTCGACGTGCGGCTTGAGGCGGTCGGGCAGGCGCAGGGTGATCCGCGACGTGCCCCCGTCCTCGGCGTCGGCCCGGAGCTGCTCCGCGAGGGCCCGGTCGGCCTCTGTGACGTCACCCCGGTGCGTGTATGACGTCGCCGGGCCATCATCTCCGGCGTCCTCGAAATCGGGTGACGTCACGATGAAGTCGGTCTGCCGTCCGCGCAGCCGAACCTCGACCGACCCGGGCGCGAGGTCGCGCGTGATCTCGTCCGCGGCGGCGGAGAGCGCGTCCAGCAGGGTCAGCCGCGCGGCGGGTTCCAGAGCCGCGCTGAGGCGCTCGGCGATGACCCGGGTGTCCTCACCCCCGGCTTCGGCGGCCACCTGGAGCTGGCGGCGGAGTTCGTCGACATACGGCATCAGATCCATGACGTCATCATGGCGTCATAAGTGATGTCATGTCAAGCCCCCGCCCTCCGAACCCGACGCCGCACCCGCCCGCACCGCCGCCCGAGATACTGCTTGCCCACTATTCCTACCAACATGGTAGATTTACTTCCGTCGCCGAGTCGGCGCCGGATCCGGCGCCGACGGCGAACCGACCCGGGGCGCTCCGGCCCGGGTCCGGGCACCGCGCCGACCTCCTCCGTCCCCGCGTATCCCTCCCCACCGGAAGGCCCACATGCGCACTCTCGTCATCCTCGCCGTCGCGGGATTCTTCGCCCAGCTCGTCGACGGCAGCCTCGGCATGGCCTACGGCGTCACCTCCACCACGCTGCTCCTGCTCTTCGGCACCAACCCGGCCTCGGCCTCGGCCACGGTCCACCTCGCCGAGATCGGCACCACGCTGGCCTCGGGCATCTCGCACTGGCGCCTGGGCAACGTCGACTGGAAGGTCGTCCGGCGCATCGCGCTGCCCGGCGCGATCGGCTCCTTCGCCGGGGCGACCTTCCTGAGCTGGCTGTCCACCGAGGCCGCCCAGCCGGTCATGTCCGGCATCCTGCTCGCGCTCGGCCTCTACATCCTCATCCGCTTCACCGCATGGGGCACCCCGACCCGGAACCTGGACAAGCCCCTGCGCAGGCGCTTCCTGGCACCGCTCGGACTGGTGGGCGGGTTCGTCGACGCCACCGGAGGCGGCGGCTGGGGCCCGGTCGGCACCCCCGCCCTGCTGGCCAGCGGGCGCATGGAGCCGCGCAAGGTGGTCGGCACCATCGACACCAGCGAGTTCATCGTCGCCCTCGCCGCCAGTCTCGGCTTCCTCGTCGGCCTGGGCGCGGCCGGGATCAACGTCGGCTGGGTGCTCGCGCTGCTGGTCAGCGGCATCATCGCCGCGCCGATCGCCGCCTGGATCGTGCGCTACGTCCCGCCCCGGATCCTCGGTTCGCTGGTCGGCGGGCTGATCGTGCTGACCAACACCCGGACGCTGCTCGGCACCGACTGGCTGTCCCCTCCCCCGGCACTCCAGACGGCCGTCTACGCGCTCGTGTGGACGGCGTGGATCGGCGCCGCGGCCTGGTCGCTGCGCGCCCACCTCGTCGAGCGCCGCACCTCCTCCGCGGCCCCGGAGGAGGGCACGGAGCCGGGCACCGAGCAGGAGAGGCAGCAGCCCTCCGACACCGCTTCCTGAGGTCGTCCCGGCGCGGGGCGTCACGGCGTCCGGCCGGGGCGGACCGCGGTTCGGGTCAGTCCAGCTCGCGGGCCAGCAGCGGGATCTGGCCGCCCGCCAGCACCGCCTGGACCTGGGCCGGGGAGAGCTGGTGGTCCAGCCGGTACTCCTCGTCCCTCGTCGTGTTGCGCACGGTCAGCTCGGAGCCGGAGGACAGGGCCTCCTCCAGGCCGTCCAGGACGAGGACGTCGCCGGAGCCGACGCGGCCGTAGTCGTCGGGGTCGGTGAACCGCAGGGCCAGGACCCCGAAGTTGGCGAGGTTCTGCCAGTGGATGCGGGCGAAGGACTTGGCGATCACCGCTCTCAGACCCAGGTAGCGGGGGGTGATCGCCGCGTGCTCGCGGGAGGAGCCCTGCCCGTAGTTCTCCCCGCCGACCACGATGTGGCCGCTCTCGGGGCCCGCCTCCCTCGCCCGGCGCGGGTAGTCCTCGTCGATCCGGGTGAAGGTGAACTCGGCGAGCTGGGGGACGTTGGAGCGGAAGGGCAGCGCGCGGGCGCCCGCCGGGGAGATCTCGTCGGTGGAGACGTCGTCGCCGACCTTGAGCAGCACCGGCGCCTCGATCCGGTCGGGCAGCGGCGGGAAGTCCGGCAGCGCGGAGATGTTGGGCCCCTTGACGAGTTCGACCCGCGCGGCCTCCTCCGGCGGCAGCGGCGGGACCAGCATCGCGGTGTTGACCGTGGCCCGCTCCGGCAGCCCCAGGTCGGGGTGGGCCATGTCCAGCTCCCCGGCCAGGTCGCGCGGGTCGGTGATGGCGCCGGTGAGCGCGGAGGCGGCGGCCGTCTCGGGTGAGCACAGCCAGACCGCGTCCTCCTTGGTGCCCGAGCGGCCGGGGAAGTTGCGCGGGAAGGTGCGCAGCGAGTTGCGGCCGACGGCGGGCGCCTGGCCCATCCCGATGCAGCCCAGGCATCCGGCCTGGTGGATGCGGGCCCCGGCCTGGATGAGGTCGAAGGTCGCTCCCATGCGGGTCAGGTCGGAGAGGATCTGGCGCGAGGACGGGTTGACGTCGAAGCTGACCGCGCTGTCGGTCTGGCGGCCCCTGACCATGGCGGCGGCGATCGCGTAGTCGCGCAGCCCCGGGTTGGCGGAGGAGCCGATGACGACCTGGCCGACGTCGGTGCCCGCCACCTCGCGGACCGGGACGACGTCGCCGGGCGAGGAGGGCCGGGCGATGAGCGGCTCCACCCGGGACAGGTCGATCCCGTCGGTCACGTCGTAGTCGGCGTCGTCGTCGGGCAGCAGTTCGGTGAAGTCGTCCTCGCGGCCCTCGGCGCGCAGGAAGTCGCGCACCGCGCCGTCGGAGGGGAAGACCGTGGTGGTGGCGCCCAGCTCGGCGCCCATGTTCGCGATGACGTGGCGGTCCATGGCGGTGAGGGTGGCGACCCCGGGGCCGTGGTACTCGATGATCCGGTTGAGCCCGCCCTTGACCCCGTGCCGCCGCAGCATCTCCAGGATGACGTCCTTGGCCGAGGTCCACGGGGGCAGCTCCCCGGTGAGGCGCACGCCCCAGATCTCCGGTGCCCGGACGCGCAGCGGGCGCCCGGCGATGGCCATGGCGACCTCCAGGCCGCCGACGCCGACCGCCAGCATGCCCAGCGATCCGGCGGCGCAGGTGTGGGAGTCCGAGCCGACCATCGTCGCGCCGGGCACCCCGAAGCGCTGCATGTGCGTGGGGTGGGAGACCCCGTTGCCGGGCTTGGAGTACCACAGGCCGTACCGGCGCGCCGCCGAGTGCAGGAAGGCGTGGTCCTCCGCGTTCTTCTCGTCGGCCTGGAGCAGGTTGTGGTCCACGTACTGCACGCTGACCCCGGCCCGGGTGCGGTCCAGGCCGAGCGCCTCCAGCTCCTGCATCACCAGGGTGCCGGTGGCGTCCTGGGTGAGGGTCTGGTCGACGGAGAGCCCGATGACCTCTCCGGGCACCATCTCCCCCTCGACCAGGTGCGCGTCGATCAGTTTGCGCGCGACTCCGCGTCCCATGGCGATCTCCCCTCGTCCGCCTCCCTCCGCTCCTGACCGCACGGGCGCGCGGCAAACGGGGGCGCCGCCGGTTCGGTGCGCGACGGGCCGGGGCCGGCCGGGCGGAGGCGGTCCGGCCGACCGGTCCCGCGAGGGATCTTCCGATGAGGGGGTTGTCACACGGGGATGTGGTTCCTACCATGGTGCCCGCCCATCGAATCGATTCGACGGATCCGTACGACGGATTGTCGAAGCGCTTCGACAACCATGAGGGGGAGAGCGCGATGGTGACCATCAAGGACGTCGCCGCGGCGGCGGGGGTGGCCCCGAGCACGGTGTCCTACGTGCTCAGCGGCTCCCGCAGCGTCTCCGAACGGACCCGGACCGCGGTGCGGACGGCCGTCGAGGAGCTGGGCTACCACCCCAACGCGGGCGCGCGCTCCCTGCGCAGCGCCCGCACCCGCGTGATCGCGCTGGCCCTGCCGCTGGCCTCGCCCGGCTACCTGCCGGTCGGCGGGCGGTTCATGTACGGGCTGAGCCGCGCCGCCGGGGACCTGGGCTACGACCTGCTGCTCCTGACCGTCCGCGACGACGACGCCGGGGCGTACGGACTGGAGCGCGCCGCGCGCAGCAGGCTCGCCGACGTCGCGGTGATCATGGGCGTGGAGATGGAGGACCCCCGCATCGGCGCGATGGACGCGCTGGGGTTCCCCGTGGTGGTCCTCGGCCGCCCCTCCGACGAGGACGCCGCCCCCTGGGCCGACCTCGACTGGGAGGAGGCCGCGGCCGCCTCGCTGCGCCTGCTGCACGGGGCCGGGCACCGCGACCTGTGCTTCGTGTCGACGGTGGAGGAGGACATCGCCTCGGGCCGCAGCTACTCCGTGCGCGGCCTGCGCGGGGCCGAACGCGCCGCCGCCGAACTCGGCGTCCCCGTGCGCGTCCTGCCCTCGGCGAAGGACCCCGCCGAGCTGTACCGGCGGCTGGACGCGCTCCTCGACGGCGCGCACCCGCCCACCGCGCTCGCCGTCCAGCACCCCGCCGCCGTGCCCGGCGTCATGAGCCACCTCGCCGCGCGCGGCGCCGACGTGCCCGGGGACGTCTCCCTGGTGGCCATCGGCAGCTTCCCCGAGGACCTCGGGGGACTGGACGTGACCCGGATCGAACTGCCCGTCGAGCGGATGTCGGCCGCCGTGACCCGCCTGGCCGCCGAGGCCGCGCGCGGCAGCCCGGCCCTCCCGGGAGGACGGCGCGCACTCATCCCGCCCGAGATCACCCTCGGGGGGACGGTCGCCGCTCCCCCGGCCTGACCCCTCCCCACACCCCATCCCCGCCGAAGAGGCCCCCCGACATGCGCGAACACTTCCACCGTCCACTACGAACGGCGTCGGCGGCCGCCTGCGCCGCGGCGCTCGCCCTGACGGGCGTCGGCTGCGCTGCCGAGCGCGACCCGAGCGTGTACACCGTCATGAACTCCAGCACCGACGAGCCCTACCACACCTGGGACCAGGAGGCCATGGACGCCTGCGGCGAACAGGCGGGCGTGGAGGTGCGCCAGATCAGCGTGCCCGCCGACCAGCTCGTGCCCAAGGCCCTGAGGATGGCCTCCTCCGACTCGCTCCCCGACGTGCTCTCGCTCGACGGCTCGGACCTGCCGCAGTTCGCGGCGGCCGGGGGCCTGGTACCGCTGGAGGACCTCGGCATACCCACGGATGACCTGTCCGAGGGCGCGCTCTCCATCGGCAGCTACGAGGGCGTGTACTACGGCGCCGCGCGGTCGGTGAACTCCCTCGGGCTCTTCTACGACACGGCCGCCCTGGAGGAGGCGGGCATCGACCCGCCCCGGACCTGGGCGGAGCTGGAGGAGGCCGCCGCCGAGCTGACCGAGGGCGAGCGCTACGGCCTCGCCATCAGCGCCCTGGCCACCGAGGACGGCGTCTACCAGTTCCTGCCGTGGCTGTGGTCCAACGGCGGCGACGAGAGGGAGCTGGCCTCGCCGGAGTCGGTGGAGGCGCTGGAGTACGTCACCTCGCTGGTCGAGACGGGATCGGTCTCCCCCTCGGTGGTCAACTGGACCCAGGCCGACGTCAACGACCAGTTCATCGCGGGCAACGCGGCCATGATGGTGAACGGGCCCTGGCAGCTGCCGGTCCTCCAGGAGCACCCCGACCTGGAGTGGGCCGTGGCGGAGATCCCCGTGCCCGAGGCCGGGGACACCTCGGTGGCGCCGATCGGCGGAACCACCTTCACCGTGCCGGTCAACGCCGAGGACCCCGACCGCGAACGCGTGGCCGGCGAACTCGTGGCCTGCCTGACCACGGCGGAGGCGCAGCTGGACTGGTCGACCAAGGGCAGCAACGTGCCCGTCGACACCGAGGCCGCCGAGCGGTACCGCGACCTGGTCCCGGAACTGGCCCCGTTCGTGGACCAGGTGCGCACGGCGCGCAGCCGGACCGAGTACGCCGGAACCGAGTGGAACACCTACTCCCAGGCCATCGGCACCGCGCTGCAGGCGGCGCTCACCGGAGAGGCGAGCCCCCAGGAGGCCATGGAACGCGCCCAGGCGCGGGTCGAGGCGGAGCTGGGGGGCCAGTCATGACGACGACAACGACGAAAACGCCCGCGAAGACGACTGCGGCCACCGCGCCGCGCGGGCGCCAGAACCTCACGAAGTGGCTGTTCGTCGCCCCGGCGCTGCTGTACATGCTGCTGTTCTTCGGGTACCCGCTGGTCCGCAACGTGGTGATGAGCTTCCAGGACTACACCTTCTCCACGTACTTCACGGGGGAGGCGCCGTTCAACGGACTGGACAACTGGCGGGCGGTCTTCGCCAACGAGCTGTTCGGCGCGTCCCTGTGGCACACCCTCCTGTTCACGCTGGGGTCGCTGGCGGGCCAGTTCTGCATCGGCATGGCGCTCGCGGTCTTCTTCAGCCGCCGCTTCCCGCTGTCCGGGCTCATGCGGTCCCTGCTCCTGCTGCCGTGGCTGATCCCGATGGTGGTGGCCGGCACCGTCTGGCGCCGGGTCCTGGACCAGGAGACCGGCGTGCTGAACGAGTCGCTCCAGGCGCTCCAGATCACGTCGTCGGCCGTGCCCTGGCTGAGCAGCCCCGACTTCGCGCTGCTGTCGGTGGTGCTGGTCAACATCTGGATCGGCATCCCCTTCAACATGGTGATCCTCTACGGCGGACTCCAGGAGATCCCCGCGGAGCTGCGCGAGGCGGCCGTGCTCGACGGCGCGGGCCCGCTGCGCACCTTCTTCGGGGTGACCCTGCCCCTGCTGCGGCCCGTCGTGACCGTGGTGCTGGTGCTGGGCTTCATGTCGACCGTGAAGATCCTGGACCTGATCCTGGCGCTGACCAACGGCGGCCCGGCGCACTCCACGGAGACCCTGGGCACCCTCACCTACCAGCTGTCCTTCCTCCAGCTCGACTTCGGCCAGGGAGCCGTGGTCGGCAACGTCCTGATCCTCGTCAGCATGGTGTTCGCGGTCATCTACCTGCGCGCCAACCGTGGAGGTGTCACCCGTTGAGCACCGCACCCGAGAGCACCGCCGCCCCCGTCCCGGCGGGCCCGACCCGGAGCGGCGGGGCACCGGCCGCCGCGCGGCCCCGGCGCCCGCGCGTGACGCGCAGGGCGCGGGGCGACGCCGTGAGCGTCGTGTTCGGCGTCCTGGTCCTGGCCGTGCTGCTGTTCCCGCTGTACTGGATGGTCAACACGGCGCTGCAACCGGGCGCCGCGATGGTGGAGCTGCGGTGGTTCCCGCGCACGCTCGACCTCGGCAACTTCCAGCGGGCCTGGGAGTCGCAGGCGGGCAACCTGCTCACCTCGATCCTGGTGGCGCTCGGCGCGGTCGGGGTCTGCCTGCTGGTGGCCGCCCCGGCGGCCTACGCCCTGGCCCGGTTCCGGCTGCCCGGCGCGGAGACGGTCGTGTTCGGCACCCTGATCACCCAGATGGTCCCGGGCATCGTCGTGGCCAACGCGCTGTACAACGCCTACGTCGAGCTGGAACTGGTCAACTCCTACCTCGGGCTGATCCTGGCCGACGCGTCCCTGGGCATCCCCTTCACGATCATCCTGCTGCGCGCGTTCATGGTGTCCATCCCCGAGGAGGTGCTGGAGGCCGGGATGCTCGACGGCGGCGGACGCCTGCGCGTGCTGGTCTCGATCGTGCTGCCGATGAGCCGCAACGCGCTGATCACGGGCAGCCTGTTCACCTTCCTGTTCGCGTGGTCGGACTTCCTGTTCGCGCTGACGCTGAACACGACCGACGCGGTCAAGCCCGTGACGCTCGGCATCTACGAGTACATCGGCGCGCACGTCGGCGACTGGGGCGCCGTCATGGCCGTGGCCGTCCTCTCCTCCATCCCCGCGGCGGTGCTCCTGGTCGTCGCGCAGAAATACGTGGCGGCCGGGATCTCCGGGGGGTCGATCAAGTGACCCGCCGCCCGCACCACCGGCGAACCGAGACCAAGACGACAGGGAAGGGCCGCCCATGAAGTTCACCGATGGCTTCTGGCAGATGAGGGAGGGCGTGCGCGCCAACCGCGCGCACGAGGCCCGCGACGTGCGGGTGCACGACGACCGGTTCACCCTCTACGCCCCGGTGCGCCCGATCGGGCACCGGGGGGACACGCTCAACACACCGCTGATCACGGTGGACTGCTGGTCGCCCGCGCCCGGCGTGATCGGCGTGCGGACCACGCACCTGGCGGGCTCGGTCCGGCGCGCGCCGGAGTTCGGCGTGCGCAGCGACCCCGGCGTCGCGCCCTCCGTGAAGCGGGACGGTTCCTCGGTGGAGCTGACCAGCGGGGACCTGTCACTGCGGGTGGCCACCGAGGGCCCCTGGCGGATGGAGTTCCGCGCAGGCGGCGCCGTGCTGACCGGCTCCGACGCCAAGGGCACCGCCTTCGTGGAGGACGCGGACGGCTCCCACCACATGCTCGGGCAGCTGTCGCTGGGGATCCGCGAGCTCGTGTACGGCATGGGCGAGCGGTTCACGCCGTTCACGCGCAACGGCCAGACCGTGGACATCTGGCAGGCCGACGGCGGCACGAGCAGCGAGCAGGCCTACAAGAACGTGCCGTTCTACCTGACCAACCGGGGCTACGGGGTGTTCGTGGCGCACTCGGGCCCGGTGTCGTTCGAGGTCGGCTCGGAGTCGGTGGGCCGCGTGCAGTTCAGCGTGGAGGACCACGCCCTGACCTACTACGTCGTCCACGGGGACAGCCCCAAGGAGATCCTGGCCCGGTACACCGCGCTCACCGGCCGCCCCGCGCTGCCGCCGCGGTGGTCGTTCGGGCTGTGGCTGTCCACGTCGTTCACCACCTCCTACGACGAGGACACGGTCAACCGGTTCATCGACGGCATGGCGGAGCGGGGCGTGCCGCTCAGCGTGTTCCACTTCGACTGCTTCTGGATGCGCGAGTTCCACTGGTGCGACTTCGAGTGGGACCCGGAGCTGTTCCCCGATCCCGTGGGCATGCTCTCCCGGCTCAGGGCCCGGGGGCTGCGGACCTGCGTCTGGATCAACCCCTACATCGCCCAGCGGTCGGCGCTGTTCGAGGAGGGCGCCCGGCTGGGGCACCTGGTCCGGCGGCCGGACGGGACCGTGTGGCAGTGGGACATGTGGCAGGCGGGGATGGCGCTGGTCGACTTCACGTCCCCCGACGCCCGCGCGTGGTACGCCGGGAAGCTCAAGGCCCTGCTCGACATGGGTGTGGACTGCTTCAAGACCGACTTCGGCGAGCGGGTGCCGACCGACGTGGTGTGGTCGGACGGCTCCGACCCGCAGGCCATGCACAACTACTACACGCACCTGTACAACGAGACGGTGTTCGACCTGCTGACGCGCGAGCGCGGCGAGGGGGAGGCCGTCCTCTTCGCGCGCTCGGCCACCGCGGGCGGCCAGAGCTTCCCGGTGCACTGGGGCGGCGACTGCGCCTCGACGTTCGAGGCGATGGCGGAGAGCCTGCGCGGCGGCCTGTCCCTGGGGCTGTCGGGGTTCGGCTTCTGGAGCCACGACATCGGCGGCTTCGAGGGCACCCCCGACGCCGCGGTGTTCAAGCGGTGGCTCGCGTTCGGCCTGCTCTCCTCGCACAGCAGGCTGCACGGCAGCCGCTCCTACCGGGTGCCGTGGGACTTCGACGAGGAGTCCACCGAGGTGGCCCGCGCGTTCACCCGGCTCAAGTGCACGCTCATGCCCTACCTGTTCGGAGCGGCCGTGCAGGCCCACCGGGAGGGGACGCCCATGATGCGCGCGATGCTGCTGGAGTTCCCCGACGACCCGGCCTGCCACCACCTGGACACGCAGTACATGCTGGGCGAGGACCTGCTGGTCGCCCCCGTGCTGAGCCCGGACGGCTCCGTGGAGTACTACGTCCCCGAGGGCGTGTGGACCCACCTGCTCACGGGCGAGACGGTGCGGGGCCCGGCCTGGCGCCGCGAGACCCACGGGTTCGACTCCCTGCCCCTGCTGGTGCGGCCGCACGCGGTCCTGCCCGTCGGAGCGGTGGACGACCGGCCCGACTACGACTACACGGACGGGCTGACCCTGCACGTGTACGGGGCCGGGGACGCGGCCCCGGCGTCCACCACGGTCGTGCCGTCCGCCGACGGCTCGGCCGCCGCGGTCTTCCGGGCCGAGCGCTCGGGGGACGGGGTCACCGTGGAGGCCGAGGCCGCTCCGCCCCACGGGTGGCGGGTGCTGCTGGTCGGCGTGCGCGGGGCCGAGGCCGCCGGCTCCGATGCGGAGGCCACCGCTACCGACCGGGGCGTCCTCGTGTCGGTCCCGGCCGGTACCGCCCGCGTCAGCCTCCGCCTGACCTGACACGCGAGGGCCCCCGGCGCGGTGCGCCGGGGGCCCTCAGCGCGTCGCGCCGCGCCCGCCGCGTCCGGCGGGCGCGGCGCCGTCGCTCAGCCCGCGCGGACCGGACGGAACCGGCGAACGCGCGGGCGGACGGAGGCCCGGCGGCGGTCCCGGGTGCGCAGGCGGAACGCCACCCCCGCCACTCCCACCGTGGCCAGGAACCACGCGGGCCCCAGCAGCAGGTACAGGAGCGGCACCGTGTCCTGGAAGCCCGCCGCGACCCCGGTCTGCATGGTGCCGTAGGCGGGCAGGTAGCGCACGACGTCGCTGTCCGAGGACGGGTTGGACACCGGGTTCTGCAACCCCATGTCGATGATGGACAGCATGACGATGCAGAACATGCCCTCCAGCTCGCCCCGGAGCAGGGCCGCCAGCATCACCCCGATCCCGCCGAAGGCCAGCGCGGACCCCAACAGGGAGAGCCACAGCATGAACGGCTGTTCGGGGACCCAGTACCAGCAGATCACCGCCACCGCGTAGGCGCAGACCAGCGCCGAGGCCGCGACCAGCGCCGTGAGCTTGGCCGCGAGCAGGTGGAGGCGCGGGTACCCGGCCATCGCCAGCCGCTGGTCGAACCCGAAGGAGCGGTAGGTGACGACGAACATCATGAACCCGACGATCAGCGTGACGGCGTTGACGGCGCCGGAGATCTTGCTGACGTGGTTGCCGTGCACGGTGACGGTCTCTCCGGTGGCGCGCAGGAGGAACCGCACGTCGGCGTCGGCGATCACCAGGGAGACCAGGGTGACCCAGGTGGGGATGAAGAGCACCACCAGGACCAGCGCCAACCGGTTGCGCAGGTGCTCCAGCAGGGCCATGCGGGTGGCGGTGGCGTAGCGGGTCCAGGCGCGGCGCATCACCGGCCTCCCGCCGCCGCGGGGGCGGTGGGGGCCGGTGAGGACGCCCCCTCCACCAGCCGTCCGCCCTCCAGCCGCCACAGGCGGTCGAAGCGCACCGTGTCGAAGGCGATGTGGGAGACCACCAGTACGGAGCGGCCCCGGTCGCGCAGGTCGGCCGCCAGCCGCCAGAACCGCTCGTAGGTGTCCCAGTCGAACCCCTGGTAGGGCTCGTCCAGGAGCAGCAGGCGGGGGTCGTGCATCAGCGCGAGGGTGAGGTTGAGCTTCTGGCGGGTGCCGCCGCTGAGCGTGGAGACCCGGTGGTGGAGGTACTCGGCGAACCCGAGGACGTCGAGGAGTTCGCGGGCGCGGGACAGGTCGGGCAGGTCGTGCGCGACCTGGAAGAGGCGCAGGTGCTGGGCGACGGTGAAGGCCGGGTTGAGCACCGTGTGCTGGGGGCAGTAGCCCAGGCTGCCGGGGTGGTCGACGGTGCCGCGGTCGGGGGCGAGGACGCCCGAGAGGATGCGCAGCAGCGTGGACTTGCCGGAGCCGTTCTCCCCGACCAGCCCGGCCAGGCAGGCCCCGGGGAGTTCGAGTCCGGCGCCGCGCAGCACGTGGTGGCGGCCGTAGGACTTGTGGACGCCGCGGACCCGCAGCGCCGGCGCGGGGGTGGGTGCGTGTGTCATCGGTCTGCTCACTCGTGAGGGAGGGACGGGGCGGTTCCTACTCGCGTTCCCGGCGGGCGGCGTAGGCGCCGAGGGCGCCCATCATGACGGAGGTCCACGTGCAGGGCACCAGGTCCCGCAGGGGCTTCCAGGTCTGTTCGACCAGGCCCTGGGCCTCCTCGGTGCAGGCGGCGACCGCGCCGCACTCCTCCAGGGACGCCGCGGCGGCGGCCACGGTCGCCTCGTCGGCGTCGCCGTCGCGCACCGAGTACCAGAGTTCGCGCACCCGGCGGGGCGGCAGCAGGGCCACGGCGTGGGCCAGCGGCATCGTGACCTTGCCCGCGCGCAGGTCCTCGGCGGTGTGCTTGGTCGCCGAGCGCCCGCCGCCCTCGACGGGCGCGGTGAGGCCGCGCAGGTCCATGACGTCGTCGGAGATCTGGTAGGCCAGCCCCACGGCGTCGAAGTACTCGCCCAGTGCCCGGAACTGCTCCTCCCGGGCGCCGGCGACGAGCGCGCCGATCTCGGCCAGCCCCCGCACGGGCGCCGCGGTCTTGAGCCAGTGTCCTGAGCGCACCCGCCGCAGGAGCGCCTCGGCGTCGCCCGTCTCCACGGCCGCGTCCATCGCGGCCCGGTGGCCCGCGATGTCGATCGCCTGGCCGCCGTGTCCGGCCCGCAGCGCCCGGAGGTAGACCTGGTAGACGCGCAGCCTCAGGGCCGTGTCGTCGGGCAGGACCCGGTTCAGGACGCGGTCCAGCGCGAAGTAGGCCGCCGTCCCCGCGTTGATGGAGGCCGCCTCGCCGAAGACGACGTGGGCCGCGGGTCGGCCCCGCCGCAGCGGTGAGCGGTCCTCGACGTCGTCGATCATGAGGCAGCCGGTGTGCAGGAGCTCGGCGGCGGCCACCAGCGGCCGGTAGGGCCCGCTGTCGACGCCGAACAGCTCGATGGCCGCCATCGAGACGTAGGAGCGCCAGCTCTTGCCCAGGCCCGCGGTGGCGTGCCGGACCGGGCCCACGAGCGACGCGTGCAGGTCCTCCAGCACCGCGTCGTCGAGCCGTTCGGGCCGGTGCTCGGTTCCGGCCAGTTCCGCCAGGGAGCGCGCGTCCGGCTCCGCCGGGTAGAGGCGGTCGATCTCCTGGCGGGTGATCGCGCGGACGCGGGTGACGTGGCGCTCGAAGTCCTCGATCCGGGTGTCGGGGAAGACCTCCCACAGTCCGTGGCCGCGGACCGGGCGGCCGCCCATCGTGCCCTCGGCGTCGGCGTGGGCCTCCAGCGTCCCGGAGGGAGCGGTGACCGAGGCCGTCTCCTGGCGCGGGAACCACGCTGTGGCCCGGAGCCGCAGGTCCAGGAGCGGGACCTCCACGTCGCAGGCCGTGGGATAGGTGTTGAGGGTGGTCAGGGAGGTCCAGGGACGCAGGCCGCGCAGGGTCGCGGGCGCCTCGACGCGCTCCCCGTCCGGGGAGGACAGCACGGCCGTCGCCTCGCACGCGGTCGGGGCCGCGTCCGGTGCGTCGGCCCCGCCGGTGCGGTGGACGGCCAGGTCCCATCCGTTGTCCAGGCGGACGCGGGCACGGGACCAGGAGGCGTCGCGACCGCCACGCGCCGGGAGGAGGTCCTCGCCGGACGCGCGCTCGTGCCAGCCCAGGCCCGTGACCTGGGCGGAGCGCTCCCGCAGGCGAAGGACGCCCGTGGCCTCCAGGCCGGTGGCCCCCGGGTCCGGGGGCTCCAGGTCCGGGGCCGCGGGGGCGGAGGCCGGGCGGACGCGGGCCGTGTCGGTGCGCTCGTGCGGGCGGCCGTCGTCTCCGGACGCGCCGCCCCCGAGCGGGGACAGCCGCAGCCGGAAACCGGACTCCTCCCCCCGCGCCTCGACGAGGAGACCGCCCCGCCCGTCCTTGCTCAGACGCGCCACGCCCCCGGCGTCCAGGTCCAGGGGCGCCTCCCGCCACCGCGCTCCGCGCGGGAGCAGGCGGTCGGGTTCCGGCAGGCGCCCCTGGGAGAGGGCGTCGAGGAGCGCCCGGCGCATCCGCGGGTCGGTCGCCCGGTCGGCCCCGACGAGGGCGCGGACCGCGTCGACGCACCCCTGGTCCAGCCACGACTCGCCGCCGTGCTCGCGTGCGCGCCGGTCGGCCACGTACCAGACCGCCTGGTGGGCGTCCGGGCCCCCCGCCGCCGCGCCGCCGAGGCGGGCGAAGGAGAGCACCAGGCCGTACTCGTCCGCGCCGTCGACGAGGCGGAACACGAACCGCCGCCTCTCGGGTCCGCCCCGCGGGTCCGGCGCGTCCGGCTCAGCACCGGGGTGCGCGCCCCTCCCCCGCCCCTCGGAGCCGTCCCGTGTCCCCGGGTCCCCGCCATGCCCCCACGCGTCCATCGCGCCCACTTCCCGCTCGTACGGCCCGGGGCCACCACCCCGGGCGCGAACGGAGAGTATCCGACTCCTCACCCAACGGGGTAACCGGAGGCGAGAGCGGGGACTATCCGAGGAGGCCGCGGCGGTAGGCCTCGGCGACCGCCGCAGCCCGGTCGCGCACGCCGAGCTTGTTGTACACGTGCTGGAGGTGGGTCTTGATGCTCGCCTCGCTGATGAACAGCCGCGCCGCCGCGGCCCGGTTGGACGCGCCGTCGGCGACGAGCCCGAGCACCTCCAGCTCACGGTCGCTCAGGCTCTGACCGGCGGGTCTGCGGACCTGCCCCATCAGGTGCCGCACCGCGGTCTGCGCCAGGACGGACTCCCCCCGGTGCACCGCGCGCACCCCGCGCAGGAGTTCGTCGGGAGAGGCGTCCTTGAGCAGGTAGCCGGTGGCTCCGGCCTCGATCGCCGGGAACACGTCGCTCTCGCTGTCGAAGGTGGTGAGGACGAGGACGCGCACGTCGGGCCGCTCGCGGGACAGGGCGGCGATCGCCTCGACGCCGGAGAGCACCGGCATGCGCAGGTCCATCAGCACCACGTCGACGGCCAGCCGTCCGACCAGTTCGACCGCCTCGCGGCCGTTGGCGGCCTCGCCGACCACCTCGATGTCCTCCTGCGCGGTGAACGCGCCGCGCAGGCCGTCGCGCACCACGGGGTGGTCGTCGGCGATCAGGACCCGGATCACGCCGCCTCCACCGGGAGCGCGGGCACCGTGGCGCTGACCGCGGTGCCCTCCCCCTCGCCGCTCTCGATCTCCACCGTTCCTCCGATCCCGCGGACGCGCTGGCGCATGCTCCTGAGCCCGAACCCGTGCTGGTTGTCTCCCGTGATGCCCCTGCCGTCGTCGCGCACGTCGAGCAGGACGACGTCGTCGGAGTAGGACAGGGTCACGCCCACGCGCGAGGCGTCGGCGTGCCTGGCGACGTTGGTGAGCGCCTCCTGGGCCACCCGGAAGAGGACCACCTCGATCGCCGGGCTCAGGGCGACGCGCTCGCCGGTGACGTCGAGGTCGGGGCGGACGCCGTGCTCCTCCGCCCAGCGGCGGGTGAGCTCGTCGAGGGCCTCGGGCAGCTGGCTCTCCGCCAGCTGCCCGGGGCGCAGGGCCTGCACGGAACGCCGCGCCTCGGTCAGGCTCTCCCTCGCGAGGCCGAGCGCGCGGTCCGCGTGCGGACGCGCCGCCCCGGGGTCCTCCCACACCCGCTGCGCCGCCTGGATCTGCGTCACGATCCCGGTGAGCCCCTGGGCCAGGGTGTCGTGGATCTCCCGCGCCATCCGCTGGCGCTCGTCCAGCACCCCGGCCTCCCGGGCCTGGGTGAGCAGCTGCGCGTGCAGCCCGGCGTTCTCCTCCAGGGCCGCCTCCAGCCTGGCCACCGTCACCCGGCGCTCCCGGTGCTGCTCGGCGGTCTTGGACGCCATCACGAGTCCTCCGCCGACGGCCACGGTCTGGATGGTGATCACGCCGACGTAGATGAACAGGTGCTCCAGGAACGGCCGCTCCGTGCTCGTTCCGGGGAACCCCATGGTGTTCGTGTACAGCGCGATCGCGGTGGCCGCGATCCCGACGAAGGTCAACTGCCGGGGCAGCGCCATCGCGTGGAAGAACAGCGAGATCGCGAACATCAGGAACAGGATGTCGCGCGCCATCAGCGCCCAGGCCAGTGCGAGGAGCACCGCGAAGTGGATCCCGGAGAACAGCGGACGGCCGTCCCGCCACGGCGGCGCGTACCCGAGGAGCACCCAGGCGGCGGCGAGCGCGGTCAGGCCGACGGTGACCGCGTGCTCGGTCCAGTCCGCCGCGGGCTGGAGCAGGACCAGCGCCGCCGAGGGCAGCAGCAGCGCCCAGGGGACGGCGGCGACGAACCCGTCCCACCACCGGTCCCAGTCCCGGACGGCGTCCTCCCCGTCCGCCCCGGTGCTCCGTCGGCTCATCCGCCGCTCACTCCCATCGGAACAGTCGGGCCGCCAGCGCGGCGGCCACCACGGCGATCCCCGCCATTATCGCCAGTTGGACGAGCTGCGGGAGCCCCGCGTCCCCGGCGTCCCCCGACCAGCTCTCCAGCAGGAGCCGTGCGCCGGGGGGCGTGAACTCCCCCATGCGCGCCAGGAGGTCGGGCATGACGTGCGACGGCAGGAAGACCCCGCCCACGAGCAGCACGAGCATGTACAGGACCATCGACAGGCCGTTGGCCGCGTTCGCGCTGGGCGCCACGGCGGCGATGAGCACCCCCAGCGCGATGAGCGAGGCGGCTCCGACGACGAACGTGGCGGTGAACAGCAGCGGCTGGCTCGGCGGTTCGACGTCCAGGACCAGCCAGGAGGACAGCACCAGGAGCGCGGCGGAGACGGCCGCCGCCGCGAACACCACGATGATCTGCGCGGTCAGGAGCGTCCCGGGATGCATCGGCGTGGTCGACATCCGGCGCAGCACGCCCTTCTCCCGGTAGGCCGCCAGGACGGAGGGCAGGTGCTGGACGCACAGGATTCCCATGCCGAGGATCAGGGCCATGGGGGCCCAGGTGTCGACGAAGCGCAGGCCGCCGAACTCCGGGGCGGGTTCCCGCAGCGTCGGCAGTGCGCCGAGCCCCAGCATGAGCACGGTGGGCAGCAGGATCCCGACGCTGACCGCCACGGGCTCGCGCGTCAGCAGCCGGGCCTCGGTCACGGTGACGCGCAACAGGGTGGACACGGGGGTTCCCCTTCCGGTGTCGGTGCTCATGATTCGAGGGCCCGGCCGGTCAGGGCGACGAACGCGTCGTCCAGGCTGGAGCGCTCGACGCGCAGGTCCTCGGCGACGACGTGCTCGCGGGCCAGGACGGAGGTCACGGCGTGGAGCAGGTTGCCCCGGCCGCTCACCCGGACACGGGTTCCCCTGCGGTGCGCGGAGACCACCTCGGGCCGCGCGGTGAGGACCCGCTCGTCGAACTCCTGAGGCGCGTGGAAGGTCACCCGCTGCTCCGGGCCGGCCCGTGTGACGAGCCCGGCCGGGGTGTCCAGGGCGGCGATACGGCCCGAGTCGATCAGCGCGAGCCGGTCGCAGAGCCGCTCGGCCTCGTCCATGAAGTGCGTGACGAGCACGACCGTGACGCCGGAGTCGCGTACGTCCTCGACCAGGTCCCAGGTGTCCCGCCGCGCCTGCGGGTCCAGTCCCGTGGTCAGCTCGTCGAGGATGACCACCGCGGGGCGGCCCACGAGGGCCAGGGCGATGGACACCCTCTGCTTCTGCCCCCCGGACAGCCTGCGGTACTGGGTGTCGCGCTTGTCGTCGATCCCCAGCCTCTCCATGAGCTGCCCGGTGTCGGCCCGGGAGCGGTAGAACGAGGCGTAGAGGTCGAGGGCCTCCCCGACCCTCAGCCGGTCGGGCAGCCGCGCCTCCTGGAGCTGTACGCCGAGGCGCTGGCGGACCTCGTCCCGCTCCCGCCTCGGGTCCCGGCCGAACACGGCGACCGATCCGGAGTCGGTGGGGCGCATCCCCGCGACGCACTCGACCGTGGTGGTCTTCCCGGCCCCGTTGGAGCCGAGGATCCCGAAGATCTCCCCCTCCTCGACGGAGAAGGACACGTCGTCGACGACGACCTTCTCCCCGTAGCGCTTGTGCAGGTTCCTGACGTCGATGATCGGCATGTCCCGAGCATCGCCCGGAGAGGGCGTGCCGGGCATCGCCCGCCCGGCCACGGGATCGGTGGATCGCGGCGTCGACCGATCGGTTGACCCGCCCTCGCCGGACGGTGTACGAAGGCCGTCTGTTACGCGAAGGACGAAAGTTATGGCAGAGAACTGAGGTAGCACTGTGGCCTCATGCGCTACCAGAGGGTAATATCCTCAAACGTCGACATTTCTGTTACATTGCCACAACAGGCACAGTAAAGGGGGTAGCGAACGTTGAAACGATCGTCGTTCACCCCCCACGTGGCATTCACGGCCATCCGATCCTCGGGTGGACGCTGAATCCGGAAGAAGACGAGGCAGCGATGAGGGTTCCCGACGCCCCCGCTACTGCCGAAGGAGCGCTACGTCCGTTCCCTTCGTCCCAGCCCGCGCACACGGCCCCGTCAGGAGCGCCGGAGGCTGGGAGCACCCGAAGGGCGGGGCCGACCGCCGGGTCGATCCACCTGTTTCCCGGGGATCCGCCGGGCCAGCGGTGAGCTGAGGCCCTCCCGCGCGCGTGCGTCCGATCGTTCGGCCCCGCGCGCACCGAAACCCGCACGCGTCCACCCCGGCCGGGGAACCGGCGGGGAACGCGTGCCTGTGCCTTCAGTCTGACTACGCTCCGTCACCACGGTGGTACGTGCGACCCCGTGGCACAGCCCTTTCCGCAACCCGATTGGAGGCTTCCTTGTCTCCCCGTTCCATCGAAGAGGTCCCGCTTCCCGCCCCCGCCGTCATCGAGGCGGTCCGGCAGTCGTGCTCCGCGTTACCGCCCGGCTCCACCCGCCTGGCCGACCGCTTCTACCAGAACCTGTTCGAGATGGCGCCCGCCGTCCGTGACATGTTCCCCGCCAACATGCAGACGCAGAAGGAGCGCATGGCCTTCGCCCTGCTGGAGGTCGTCCGCTACCTCGACGACCCGCAGGAGGTCGCCGGGTACCTGAGGCGGCTGGGCGCCCAGCACAAGCGGGACATGGACATCAAGCCCGAGCACTACCCCTTCGTGGGCCGCGCCCTGGTGCGCGCGGTCAGCGAGGTCTCGCCGACCTGGTCCTCCTCCATGAGCTCGGCCTGGATCGTGGTCTACGAGTGGATCACCGCCAACATGCTCGCGGGCGCGCGCGAGGCCGAGGCGGCCCGCTCCGGCGGGTCCCGGACGGCCCGGCACGGCGGAACCGCCGCGTCCCCGGCCGGGGAGCCCCCCGCGGCCCCCTCGCCCGGTCCCTCCGCCGACGCGTCCTCTCCCTACCGACGGGCCGACGCCCCGACACGCTGAGCCGTGCCGCGGCGTGCCGACCCACGCCCCGACGCACCGGGCGGCGCCCCGACACACCGACCGGCACCCCGACACGCCGAGCGGTACGTCCGCGCTCCCCTTCCCGACACCCCTTCTCCCCGACACCAGCGGCCCTTCTGTCCCTGGCCAGTCACACCAGCCCCACCAGTCCATCGAGAGGCAGTGATGCGCGAGACCTCCCCACGGCACGTCCCCGGCAGCGAGGGTGAGCACCGCGTCCAGGCGCTGAACGGCACGAGCGAACGCGCCGAACGCTTCTACCGGGACCAGATGCTCGACCACCTGAACCCGCTCATGCGCGAGTTCGTCGCCCGCCAGGAGATGATGTTCATCGCCACCTCCGACCGGCGCGGCGAGTGCGACTCCAGCTTCCGCGCGGGACCGCCCGGCTTCGTCCACGTGATCGACGAGCACACCCTGACCTACCCCGAGTTCCGGGGGAACGGCGTCTTCGCCAGTGCGGGCAACATCCTGGAGAACCCGCACGTGGGCCTGATGTTCATGGACTTCACGCACGACCGCATCGGGCTGCACGTCAACGGCCGCGCGTCCCTGCTGGAGGACGTGGAGCTGCGGCGCCACGTCCGCGGCCTGCCCGAGCCCGAGGTCCCGGGGCAGAAGGCGGTGCTGTGGACCGTGGTGCACGTGGAGGAGGCCTACATCCACTGCCGCAAGCACATCCCGCACCTGCGCAAGGTCGGGCGCGACGAGGCCTGGGGCACCGACGACTCCCTGCGCAAGGGCGGCGACTTCTTCGGGTCCAAGGGCACTCCCACGGGGTGGGACGCGCCCCAGACACCCGTCTACCAGATCTGACCGGACCCGCCCCGCACGCCGCCGGGTCCGCGGACGGCGGGTCGCCCGGCGCCCCTGCGCCGGGTCGGCGGGTCGGCGGGTCGGCGGGTCGCGGTGGACACGGCGTGTGGGGCCCTCCCCCGCGGAGGGCCCCGCACCGGGGCGGTCAGCGGCGTTCGGGCACCCGCGCCAGCACCGCCTTCTGCAACGCCTCCAGCGGCCCCGCCCGGAAGCGGCGCAGCCAGAGCGTGGACACGGTCAGGAGCAGGGCGCACACCGACGCCCACAGCCCCATCACCCACCACGGCCCCGTGCCGGCCATGCGGGCGGCCAGCCCCAGGCCGAAGCCGTAGCAGACCAGCATGCAGACGACGTTCTGCGCGACGTAGCCGCTCATCGCCATCCGCCCCAGGGAGGACACGGCGGTGACCGCCCGCCCGGCGGGGTTCGCCCGGTCCACGGCCCAGCCGACCGCGCCGACCAGTCCGAGCGCCACGACGGGCGCGGCGACGTAGCGGTCCAGCATGAACAGGTCGGGGCCGGCCAGGGACGTGGCCAGGTTGACCGGCAGCCCGACTCCCAGCCCCCAGACGAGCAGGCGGCCCCGGATCCGTCGGCCGGTGTCGTCGCCGCCGAAGGCCCCGGCGCGGAAGAGCCGCACGCCCAGCAGGAACATGAACACCATCAGGGCGAAGGTGATGACCGGTTCGGCGCGGAACAGGAGCGCGTTGTCGAGCCGGAAGGCGACCTGCTCCAGGTAGCCGTCCTCGGCGTACAGCTCCACGGCCTCGCGCGGGACCTCGGCGCCCTGCGGGTCCGGTTCGTGGAGGAGCACGGCCGTGACCAGGCCGACGAAGGCCAGGTGGAGGGCGGCGGACGTCCACATGACGGCGTTCTGCGCCCTTCCCGACCGGGTGAGCAGCCAGGCCACCACGATCGAGGCCGCCGCGTACCCCATGAGCACGTCCGCGGCGAAGACCAGCGTGAAGTGCACGAGCCCCTCGGCGAACAGGAACAGCGCCCGCCACCTGTAGGGACCGGGCCAGCGCCCGCCGCGCCTGGCCGCGGAGCGGAACTGGATGGCCAGGCCCACGCCGAAGAGCAGGGTGAGCAGGGCCAGGAACTTGCCGTTGGCGGCGAAGGCGAACAGGCCCTGCGCCAGGGTCGCCGCCGACGGGTCCTCGCGGAAGGCCGTCATCGGGCCGAGCGCGTCCGGGACGAAGATGATGCCCGCCTCGGCGCCCGGTGCGGCGAACAGCCACACGTTGGTGCCCAGGGTGCCCATGATGGCGACGCCGCGCAGGACGTCGAGCAGGGGCAGCCGGGTGCCCGGGCGGGCCGGGGCCGTGCTCTGCGGTGTCGTGCTGGTCATGCCAGCCCCCTCGGGGTCTCGCGCGTACGGGGTCACGGGCTCTCGGGGGCGGGGAAGAGCCGGTCCAGGTGGGTGGCGAGCGCGGTGCGGACCGCGCTCTCGGAGAAGGCGTCGCCGGTGATGAGGTGGTGCACGGTCAGGCCGTCCACGAGGGCGACGAGCCCGGCGGCCTCGACCGCCGTGTCCGTGCCGGGCGGGAGCTCGCCCCGGCGCACCGCCTCCTCCATGGCCTGCGCGAACACGCCCACCAGGTCGGCGGTGGTGTCCCTGTGCAGGCGCGACATCTCCGGGTCGGTCATCGTGGTCGGGAGGAACTCCAGCCACACGGTCAGCTCGGCGCGGCGTTCGTCGTCGAGCGGCAGGAGGGGCCGGGGCGCGCGG